>NZ_AP018719.1 GCF_003966565.1 Sulfuricystis multivorans
GCGCTCGATGTCGTCCTCGAATCTTTGCCAACCCAAGATAGTCAATGAGAGTGATGGCTGATTCATCGCTCGACAGAGGGAATCGGTTATGTGTTCGGTCAGTTCGTTGATGTCTTCTTGACCGGCAATTGGCCACGAACGATTCGCCTCTATGTTGCCGAATCCATGCCCTCCATTCTTCAAAAAATAAGCGTATGCGACGAAATACTTGGCCATACTAATCGACTGCAATCAAGAAAGTACACAAAAGTCCGCACGGTTCTCTTCCTGCCCCAACGAGTCTTGTTGACCACAGCCGTATCTGACAGGCGCGATCGAAATTATCGTCCTGCGCAGTCGTGGGCAAGAGAGCGATCTTGCTAGTCAGTTGCATCGCCTGCTGGTTCATGCTCAATCATGACCGACGATTATTGAGCATCCATCCTACGAATGCATTTCCAGTGAGTGGATGATCCAGTCCTGACTTTTGGAATGCCTTAAGGGGCGGCCCTTTGAGCGTGGCGGCAAAGGCATCGAGCAGTTCCCGCTGCTTTTCGCCTGGAAGTGCATTAAATTCAGCGATAGCGGCTTCTCGAGCGGCTTTGCGGGCTGGATCTTCGGCTTCGGCACCTTGTTTAACAGTTGCTACAACTTGTTTAGGCTTAGTTTTCTTTGTAGCCACATAACAGTCACGCAGTGCTGCCTTGAAGAAAGCTGCGGGAGAAGCTAGCGCCGGCAGTGATGAGTTCGCCGCCCGCTCTCTTACCAGGTCAAGCGTTGCCAGCAAGTCTTTCTCTGAGTGCTTTGATGCCAGGCGCTCGGCCTCTGGGAGCGTCAAGCCGATTTCAGTAAGCTTGGACAGTATTCCCGTGTCCACAGGCGGCGGCCCCATGTCCAGGTTTCCTTGCTTTTTTGCTCGAACGGAAAACTGGATCTGCTTAACGAACTTACCAACCTTGTATTCGAGCAGGTCGACCTCGATGTCGGTCACACTATTGATCTCATCGATCCCGCGCTTGAATACATCGCGCTTCGCGTACTTGTACTCCGGTGGCTCAGCATCTAACGTTGCTCCAGTGAGAATGCGCCACCAGTTCTGCCAGTCGTCCCGGTTGGTTACACCCCCAGGGTTGGTAACATACCGTCGACAAATCTCGTAAAGCGCTAAGGCCGGGACGGATCTCAACGCCGCCATAATTGCGATCGGTAGCCGTGTGTATTGATTAGGATCGAGCAGTTGGCTCTTGAGCTCTGGCGGCAACATATACCAAAGCCAAAGTTCCCCGCCTCGCTTCTTTTGCCCCGGCTTAAGCTGCTCGTTGCCGGAATGCTCGACATTATCCAGGGTAAAAGATGGGATCAGGACTTCACAAGTAACACCACCGCCTCTCGCTGGCCGGATAACCCGCGTTTCTTGCAGCTCATCAAGAGCATTTCTCAAGAGGGAGTAATCGCGGCTATTGAAATTCGCATTACGAATCAACTTCGACACCGGCAGCTTCCAGCGTCCGTGATCATCTTCTTGATCCTTGAGATCTTGAGCGTGCCAGATCAGGATATTGAGAAACTTGCGCGACAGAAGAGACAAGCTGCCTGACTTGATGCGATAGCCAATCTCGTCATTGTTCTTGCGAACGACGTGCCCCTCGTCAATGATTGCCGGCAACTTCTTCGGTGCTCTCACCATGACTTATCCTATCACCGAGGTGAGTTTGTTTCCACTAGCGGACTCACCTGAACACATTTCCTTTTTTCCTCACCTCTTGCCACGGCGCCAATTTCCTTTTCCGCTCACCTGAACTGAGCAGATTTCCTTTATGACTCACCTGAACGGGGAAGATTTCCTTTTAGACTCACCTCGTTTCCTTTTCCGCTCACCTGGTTTCCTTTACCCCTCACCTGAAGCTCTTTTATTTCCTTCCTGACTCACCTTCAATCGTCGAGATCATTTACTGGCGCGGGTTTCAGCCTCCGGTAAACAGGCTTTTAATCTGTATACAAAACACTCAATAGGCCGCGCGTTTCTTTGTGCAACAACCAAAGTCAAAACCTGACGCACAGTATTTCCTTTTTCGCTCACCTGAACAGACCTGCGGAGCTGCGGAACTGTGGAATAGTTAGGTGAGAAGATTTGTGAAATATCATTGAAGTCCCACAATCCGCAAAACAAGCCGCCAGGCGATTCAAAGACGCAGGACGACTCGATGCATTACCGGCCTCCAGAAAATCACTCTGGCGACGATCTGGAAGGCAATTTTCCTCTCTATTCGATTGACCGGTCATCGAATCAGCAGTTATTATACGCTTTATATTCATTTAACAAGAAAGCGTCGATATGCCGGTAACCCCAATTCTTCCAGACATTGATCGCTCGGTCAGCATCGAACAGATCAGCGAAATCTCGGATCGCCTAACAACCATGATGGCCGAGCTGCGCGAACAAATGTTGGCTCCTCGACCACGCAAGAAGTCACCAGTCTTTGGTTCTGGTCAGGTTGCTTTACTCTGCGGGATTGATCGCAGCCGTTTGAATTACCTGGTTGGGAAAGAAGACATCGGGCTTCCGCCTGGCGTGCTGCACGGTAACGGCCGCAGTCGGAGTTTTACGCTTGATGAAGCCCAGGTTTGGATCAGAAAGCTGTCAGGATTCCCCGCACGTCCAGCCGGCACTCCTGGTCAAATTCTTATCACCGCGAATTTCAAGGGTGGCAGCACAAAAACAACAACAGCCATGAGCCTTGCTCAAGGGCTGACGCTTCGTGGCCGCAAAGTCCTCGTTGTTGATCTTGATCCTCAGGCATCTTTGACCGAGCTCTGTGGCCTCTACGCCGAACGAGATGTCGAAGAAGAGGACACCGTGATGCCCTACATCTACCACGACCAGAAAGATCTTCGGTACGCTGTAAAGCCGACATACTGGGCAAACCTCGACGTGATTCCGGCCAATCCGTCGTTATTCAGTGCCGAATTTGTCATCCCGTCCTACATCATCAATGATCCCAAACTGCGCTTTTGGGAAATCCTCGCTAACGGCCTAGCGTCGCTGCGTCATGAATACGATTACATCGTGATTGATACCGCGCCGTCATTGTCGTACCTAACAATTAACGCCCTGATGGCGTCTAACGCGATGATCATGCCACTGGTGCCTGAGAGCCTTGACTTCATTTCGAGCGTCCAGTTCTGGAAGCTGTTCTCCGACTTGACGCAGACCTTTATGAAGCTGGATCCGGGGAAACGGTTCGACTTTATTTCGGTATTACTCTCAAAAGTCGATTACGGCACCACCTCGTCTTCGCGGGTGGTTAGGGCCTGGGCGCAGCGCGCATATGGTGACTGGTTACTGCCGGTCGAGATTCCAGCATCTAGTGTCGTTGGGTCTGAGGCCCTTGAGTTTGCCACGGTCTATGACATCGACTCCTGGGAGGGCAGCAAGAAAACGCTGTCTCGCATCAAGGACCCCTTCGATGCTTTTGTGAAGATCATCGATGAACGCACAGCTCAGAAATGGAGTCGCTCATGAGTTCCCGTATCGAAAAAATGCTGGCCAAAACGCAGGGAATCCGCGCAGCTAAGGACATCCCGGAAGCTGAAGTGGTTCGTTCTGCAGCGCCCAAAACAGCGGTTGGCACCATGGCGGCATGGCGGGCAAGCCAGGCCAGGATTGAAGAGCTTGAGAAACAGTTGGCCGCCGGCAAGATTGAAGCCATGCTTCCTGTTGCTGCCATCTTTCCCAACCCCTGGCAGCCCAGGCGTGTTTTCGATGAAGCTGAAATTCAGAAGCTGGCCGGCAGCATCGCCGAAATTGGACTAATACAGCCAGTGATCGTTCGTTGTGTTGGCAATACCAACACAAATGTTGATAGCCAGAAAGGTGTTGGCAATACCAACACAACTGACGCGAATGAAAGAAGTGTTGGTAATGCCAACACGACTTACCAGCTCGTTGCTGGCGAACGACGTTGGCGAGCACACAAGTTACTTGGAAGGCAAGAGATCAAAGCCATTGTGATCGAAGCGACTGATGAAGAAATGGCGTCACTCGCGCTGGCGGAGAACTTCGATCGAGAGGATTTGACTGCTTATGAGATTGCCTTGGCGATCAGGAATACCGAAGCTGCATTCCCGAACAGAAAAAGCTTAGCATCAGCACTAGGTATTAACCGCTCGGATCTTTATGACTACCTTGCGTACTTTTCCTTACCGGCGTTTGTCGTCAACGATCTAGAGGCTGAGCCGGGCCTGCTTGGGCGAGCAGCTGCCAAGGACATCAAGGTTGCCATCGATAAGTACGGAAGAAAGGCCGAGGACGCACTTCGCCACTTATGGCCCCGCGTCAAATCCGGCGACCTAGACCAAGGCAAGATCGCATCGCTCATTGAGACATCCATTTCCCGTGGTAGCCAAGCCCCGATTCAGCGCGATATCAGAAAGCTTTTCATTGGCAAAGAGCAGGCCGGCAGTATTATGAGGGATTCCGGGAAACTAAAGATCGAAATCAAGGCGTCAGCACTGACCCCGGAACGAGAAGCAGAGCTTAGACGATTCGTAGAAGGGATGTTTAGGAAAGAGGAATCGCAGCAACCTGGTACGTAACCGGTTGGTAATAGTTTTCACCGGCAACAGCTATTTTTCCTGAACTGAGTCCAGCTTCATCACGCGGTCAGTTTCGCGGTGGCGATCACGATCGTCCTGGTGCAGATAGCCCATCGTGGTATTGATATCCTCATGGCGGGCATTAGCTTGAATCCATCGCAAATCCATCTTCATGTCAGCCTGATGGGTGAGCGCCGTGTGCCTTAGCCAGTGAGGCGAGGCGACATCGAGGCGGTCTCCGAGATCAGGATCGCTTTCCCTGGCAAGGAAGGCAGCCTGTTTGAATAGTTTTTTGAGGGCTACGTAAATAGTGCTCTCAGCTGCAGGTCCGCCACCTCGGAGAGATGGAACAAGCGGGCTGTCATCATCTGCAGTGGGAAGCTCAGGCATCCTCATGGATGCCCGGTATTTCATGAATTCCGTGAGAAGATCTCTAGGGACTGGCACCTCTTCGTCCTTGTCTCCTTTACCTGTCACCGACCACCACCATAGTCCATCTGGATTGCGGTGTATGCTTGCCATAGTGGCCGAAGGCAAATCTGAGAGACGAGCACCGGTTAGCGAGAACAGACAGACCAGGAAGCGCATCCGGATTTTGTAGAGGCGCTGCTCAGTGTTTTTCTCTGGCAACCGATCGGCAGCGTTCAGTAAATGTCCAATCGCCTCCCAAGGAAGATAACGATCGACCTTGCGCTTACGCACTTTGGCGATCTTCATTAGTGTCGCCGGCGAGCGGTCCACATACCCTGTTTTTTCCAGCCAGCGCAACATAGCGCCGATGGCTACCAAGGCCTGTCGCTGACTGGCCTTTGATAGTGGGCCTTGGAACGGGCGCCAGCGGATGTCTGTCTTTGGCCAGCGACGAGACGAGATCCACTGTTCCGCGTCTTCAGGAGTCAATTTATCAAGACGGCTCAGAAAACTGCTGTACGCAGCCAAGTCTTCTACCACCAGCGTCCGAAGGTCGCGGCCGCGAGCCTTGATCCACATAAGGAACCGATCAGCTTCCTTTCGGTAATTCGCAGCGGTTGCAGGGGAAGAGCATTGCAGCAGCCATGCTTCGATGGCCTGCTCATCGGTCTCCGCGGCGATTAGCTGCCGCTGCAGGAACATGACCGCGCGTGTGCTACCGCCACCCCGGACCGGTGCGAGGGGAGGGTTTGCCCGGATAGGCGGCACGGCACCATCCACCGATGGTGTTTTGGCTTTTCGTTTGCTCATTTATTTATGATAGCACCCTTTCGAAAGTTTTTCAACATTATTCTGGTAATCATTAACAACCCGAAAATAACGGACAGGTCTAACCGGATAACGGACAAATCCTATTGATAAAGCTGTCGCCGGTTGATATGATGACCACATTCTGTGATCGTCCGTCGCGCATTTGAAGGAGAAAGCGTGTCGAATACCCTCGTACGTGTGCCGCAAATCAAGTCCGAGTCATTAGCGTCCCTATCCTTCGAGGCTGCCATTCAAAAAATTCTGAAGACTGTAGATTTCCGCTCAGCACTATGCTTGTCGCGTGGTCAGCTCATCGAGCTCCTTCACCTAAGGGTTTGAAAATGAGTCGTGATTCCGGCGTGACCTTCGATCATGTGCGGCGGGCCTGTTATGAGATTCTGAGTCGTGGCGAGCGGCCTTCCCGTCCTGCTGTCCAGGAATTGCTGGCCACCGACCGCTATATCGGGCGAAAAGGGGGCAATGAACTAGTCCAGAAACTCATAAATGATTTCTGGAAATCGATGTCCAAAGCCCTCCAGGTTCCCGAGAGGACAGTCGATGGCGTGCCGGCGGCGTTCGTGCCAATCATCGACAAGGCATTAGGCGACATGGTGGCCATCGCGCGGCAGATTGCTGCCGACGAACTTGCCGATCGGACAGCGGCGCTGGATGCACGGACAAGGGAAATTCAGGACTCGATCCAGGAAGCAAGGGATGCAGCTTTGGCTGCCGACCAGCTCCGGGTGCGTGCAGAAGGCGAGCTATCTGCCGTTCAAGCCCACGCCAAAGAGTTAAGAGTGAGTCTCGGCGAGGCAGAACGGAAGCTTGCCGATGAGTCGGCGAAGGTGACAGCGCTCCAGAAAATCATCTCAGAAAAAGACGCGGAGCTGCGGAGCCAGTTTGCCTCTCTCGATGCTGCAAACCGGGCGCTGGAGCAAGCCAATGAACAGCATAGACGGGAAACGCACCATCTGCTGCGGCAACTGGACAATGAGCGCCAGGCAACTCAGAAGGAAATCCAGCGGCTGATGGACCAGATGGAAAGGTTCAGGGAAGAAACGATAGCTGTCCGGCGGGAGTCAGCTACGCTGCGGGAAGAGGTCAGTAGGCTAGGTGCCGAGAACGCAGCGGGGGCAGCCATGCGAAATGCAATCGAAGAATCGTTGCGGGATGCCAGGGCACGGCTTGAAGATACCATCTCTAAGCTAGAGGCTGCCCAACAGGAGGCAACCGAGATGCGCGTCCGATACGAAACCGCCGAACAGCAACGACAAGAGACCGCCAGCCTGTATGCCTCTCAGGCGGAGGAGATTAGTGAACTCAGAAAATTAGTTGAACAACTTCAGTCCAACCTAGCTGCAGAGCGCAACCTAGCTGCAGAGCGCGCATCTACTAGGGAACGAGAGTGATCGTTAATCGAGGTCACTCGATCAGGGTCAAGCGAGAAGAAGATATCCGACCACGACAACTGTCCGTCGTGGATTCAAATTCGAAGTGCAATTTTGATTAACTGGAAGGTGGGTCAGAATGCGTGAGCATTTTGCCCCATCAACCGCCAAGTCGAAGTTGCCCAATGAACTACACGCATCTGACCCAGAACGAACGATACCAAATTTAGGCGCCACCTCCGATGTCAGAAACAGCGCCGCAAACGCTATGCCTCGGGCCGAAGCCTGCGCGGCCATATCCCCGGTCGCAGGCCGATTGCCTTGCGCCCGCAGGCTGTCGAGTCGCGCAGCCTGGTCGGCCATTGGGAGGGTGACACCCTCATCGGCGCTGGCCGCAAACAGGCCATCGTCAACCTCACCGAGCGTAAGTCGGGTTTCTGCCTCTTGGCCCACGTGCGCAACAAGACCAGCGAGGCGGTAAGCGAGGCCATCATCCGCTTGCTTTCACCCTTCAAGGCCCGGGTGAAGACGCTCACCTTCGACAATGGCCTGGAGTTCGCCCGCTATGGCGAGATCGACCGGGCACTCGAATCCACGTCCTATTTCGCCGACCCTTATGCCTCCTGGCAACGCGGCACGAACGAGAATACCAACGGCCTCATCCGGCAGTACCTGCCCAAATCCAGTCCCTTTCACACCGTCACCCAGGAGGAACTGGCCATGATCATGGATCGCCTGAACCATCGCCCCAGAAAACGCCTAGGCTGGAAAACCCCGCATCAGGTTTTTATGCAATCATTCAGTCGTGTTGCACTTCGTGGTTGAATCCGCCCGTGAATACAACCGCCCGAACTTTCATTTTCGTTTTTCTGCTTTAATTAGAAATGGAAATACCCCAAACGATTACCGAGTGGTTGAAGAAACGAGCCGCTAGAACTGCGCGAGCACGATCGATGGTCGTTACCATTTTTGGTGATGTCATCATTCCTCATGGTGGAGAAGTAGCACTAGTCAGCCTTATAGAAGCTGCATCTCTGGTCGGTATTTCCGAGCTAGCCATTAGATCGGCAGTGAATCGACTGGCCGATGATGGATGGCTAGTGAGTGAGGCCCACGGGCGATGCTCAATCTTCAGCATATCGGAGCAGGGTTTCCTGCGATCAATTGTTCCGATGCGACGCGTCTATCAGTGCCCGGATGTTCAGTGGACGGGTCAGTGGAACATCCTGATCGCAAAAGAATGGGACCTTGAGCGCGACGTTTACGCGCAGGCATCGCATGATCTGCAATGGGCGGGCTATGGGCGCGTTTGCGATAACGTGTTCATCCGACCGCAGATTGATGGCGACAACATGCTTTGTTGCGCAGGTTCTCTCCTGGAGAAAAAAGTCGTTTGCTTTATGGGTTCCGTTAAGCAATGCCCAATAAATGGCAGGATTGAAGAGGTAATCAACCGCGTATGGGATATTTCTACCGTCGCCGCCCGCTATATGGCCTTCAATGACTGCTACTCTCCACTATTGGAGGAGTTGTCGAAGTCACCTTCCATGCGTTCGGCACAGGCGTTTGCATTACGGTTGTTCATGATGCATGACTTCCGCCGCATCAGAATCATAGATCCCCTATTGCCGTTGAGCCTGCTGCCGAGGGACTGGGATGGGATCAAAGCTTTTGATCTGGCGCGCAAGATCTATCAAGCGTTGTTGCCTCTTTCCGAGCACTACATCACCGAGTTCATGAACGTTCGTGACGGATCAATGCCGGCTGCCCAAAAATCGTTCTATGAGCGCTTC
The DNA here is from genome assembly GCF_003966565.1 of Sulfuricystis multivorans. Lineage (NCBI taxonomy): Bacteria > Pseudomonadati > Pseudomonadota > Betaproteobacteria > Nitrosomonadales > Sterolibacteriaceae > Sulfuricystis > Sulfuricystis multivorans. The sequence continues at coordinate 8,978 of NZ_AP018719.1, forward strand.
GGCGGTCTATCGCCGACATAGCTCAACAGCCGGCAGTCTCCTCGGTCGGATCATCAGCAGCCTGCGCAGAGGCGATAGCCCATTACCTCGGGCGCCGTCACAGATTATTTCCATTTACACACCCAGTTGCGATCCCATTCCCAACTCCATTCATATTGGGTTTTGGCAAGCCCTGCCTCGATCAACAAACGTAGTACTCTGATTCCATCAAGAATCTGGATCGAGCTGTTGTAGGTCTGCGCAAAGCTTCCTGGATTCAGGCCGCGTTTTGCTGCAGCACTGGCCGCTTGCAGAAGTTGTTTTTTCTCGGCGTCTTGTGCCCATGGGTGGTTCTCAAACGGGTCGTAATCAACAAAGACAGTTGCAACATCTTTGGATTGCGTCTGATGGTGGTTCAACTTTGCGGCATGGATTCTGGTGCTTCTTTTGGCAAGAATCAAATCATCAAAGTCGTCATCTTGCACGTTATACAGCGGCGTCCCAAACGGGTTTGCCAGTGCTTCCCTCATATCCGGGAACAGCAGGCCGAGTAACCGATCATAGATGGTCTCTCGCACATAGACGTTCTTCCCACTGCGAATGCTCTCGACGACTTCATGTCGCCAGTCATCAACCTTTTTCTGCTGGCTTTCGGTCAAGTCTGGTGGCCAGATCTTCAGGGCGATCAGGTAGAGGGTGTGCCATTGCCTAGCATGCTTACCATCGCAACGGATGGCATTGATCACGCCCCAGACATCGGTCCGATACTCGATGCCGGTGCCATCACGAATCGAAAGGATGCGGGCAATCACCGTCCGCAGCGGATACTCGTCCAGTATAGAAGCTGGATAGCCATGTGCGGCTAATCCATTGAGGGCGATAGCTACATCTAGCTGCGCCTGGCGCCAGCCGTCGGTCTCTAGCAACCCTTTGCCAAATGCTTGTTGCTTTTCGTGCCAGCGTCGGCGGAATGCATCGAGGTAGCGTTTCCCCCACTCTGCTGCCGATACATCCAGGATCGCTTGACGCTGCCGTTCAGTTTCGATGGCCTGCGCTTCTTCCTGCTGCATTACCGCGAGCAGATGGGTACGTTCTTTCTCGATGGTAGGGTGATAAAGCCAGCGCTTGCCTGCCACCTCGTCGAGTACGAGACGGGCAAGCTCATCGCGTGTAACGTTACCGCCCATGCGGCTGATGTCTATTTCCAGCACTGGCCAGCCGATCGATGCCAACCGCTCGATGCGTTCGTCGCTAATCGGATTGGTCACAGTCACTTCGATCAATAGGGAGTGCGAAAAGCCATCTTCTTCAACCCAGGACGCCACTACATCCGGGACGGAATGTCCCAGATGCACTTCGAGATTCACCGAAGATAGTTGGAGTTCCCTGTCTGAGCTCGACCATGTGCGTTTGTCGATAAAGCCGCTTGCTCGATGCCATTCCGCTACCGTTTTCAGTTCCGGTACCCGTATCCGACGTTCTCGCTCCAGGATCGCCTTAACCTCGCGGTGTAGCAGAGTTTCCCTGCGCTCAGATGGGCTCAGATCGTCAGGCAAGTCGCCAGCATCAAGCCAGTCGAGTGCATCGATCGCCTTCACGATAGCCAAAGCTTCGGCCTCGGCATCCAGTTCGTTATCGGCCCAATGATTCACCCAACAGCCTGTGTTCCAGGCCAATTCAAGGCGTGCGAGGATTTCCTCGGGATTCATGTTGGCGACCTCCGGATCGTCGGCCTGGATTTCGATGTGTGCCATCAGGCGGTCTGCATTTCTGGGGCCGCTGGCGACTTCTCCACGGCCGACCAGCCGGACGTGCAGCCGCCGGCCATCATCAAGCTTCAGGATAGCATTGGCCTCATCCTCGAATGAGCAGTCGGAGATACAGATCGTTTCGGCCGGCCGCTCAACCCAGGCATCGTGATATCTGCCACTCAACCCCTCGACTTCACGAGAACGGCGACGGCGGGGCAGGACAATTCTTTCCTGTCGACCGAACATTGCATCAATGGCCCTGCGGGCGGCAACGATGATGCACTTTTCGCGAGCAGCCCCCTTGGGGTGTCGAAAATGCGGCCTGCGCTTCCCGGTTATCTTGCCGGCATTGACGGCGGTCAGCGGCAGGTTGCAATTCGGGCATTTGCAGTTGCATCTCTTGCCCTTCTGGGCTACCCGATCAAGTTCGAGGATGTAGCGTGGCCGCCCGGTCTCTACATCAACCGCCCACGCCATCACGAAATCATCACGCGATGGAGACTCCGGCTTTGAGCTTTCGTCGTTGATTGATAAGCTTATTCGCTTTAGTTCCATGGCGTGCCGCCTGTTTCAACCGCTCGGTCCGCTGGGGCGTCTTAGTGATCCACACTCCGATGATAGGCTGCCACGGCTTCGGTTTGCAGGCGTGGGCCATGGCTCAGCGTTGGAGGTCTTGGCTTAGACCGGAATCAGGCGTTCACGGTGAATTTTCCATTCACCATCGACCTTCACCAGTTCGATGGACTTCAGCACACGTGATTTGAAGGACTTTGATTCGTAGGTCTGCCAGAAGCGGACGGACGTTTTGTCGTTCTTTTCCTCGACGTTGACGATCTTAACGTTGACGCTGATCGTGCCGGGTCGAGTCATGACGGAGCGCCGTTGCTGTTCCCAGGTCGACAGACTCTTGGCCTGGCCGTAGCTTGGCAAGAAGTCTTTCGCGTAGAGTCTGAAGTAGGCATCGGCGTCCTTTGCGGACCACTTGCTTGCCCAGCGAAGAAGGAAGTTTTCAGCTTGAGTTTTGCCGCTGACGCGGGCCGCTGTGCTCTCCATAGCGTCGGAGGGGGCATTGGCTTTTCCCGGGAACACCCTTTTGTTGGTTTTCGGATTCGAGGTGGTCATGGGGGTCTCGGCGACCCGGACATCTGCCTTCACGCCACCAACGGCTTTGCGACCCATGACGGTGTTGGTGCTGGCCAGCATGGGGTCACTGGGCACCGAGGCCTTCGCCGAGGGGGATTCCGGGACGCGGATGCCGGAAGACGGCAGGACCGGAAATTTATCCAGCACGGACGGCTTTGCTGCGGGCGCCGGGGTTTTTATCGGAGCCGGGACGCTCCCTTCTCCCAGTGTCTTCACAGACATTTTTGGGGCGGTTACAGGTGAAGCTGGGCTTTGCTCGACTCCTGCGGCGGCTTGAATGGCACGGCGTTGCTCGTTGAGCTGCGCGGCAATAGCCGCGGCAGTCGCATTGTTGGAAGCCGTCTTCGGAGTGGCGAGCGTTTCGCGTAATGCCTTGCGGGTTTCGGCCGGGTCGCGGCTCGGGGAGATGGTTTCTCCCTTCGAGAACGCGGCGTTCTGTTCTACGGTGGTTGTTGTGCCGTCCGGATTGATCTCCGTGACGACAGATTTTCTCTGGGCGGGTTTTTTCGGCGTCGGCGAGGGGCACTCATCGCCCACGCAGAAGCGATAGACCATGCTGCCAGTATGATTGTTGTAGAACTGCTCGATGCGCTCTGGCGGCTGAGTTCCATCGGGGTTGTAGGGCTTCACCACCGGTGCTGGTGTCGATTGAGTCAGCGCCTGGAACGTGTTGCAGCCAGTAGTTGCAGTGGCCAACGCGGTGGCGGTCAGCAGAGGAATGACGATCGACGGCTTGCCTTTCTTTCCTGAGATAGCTGAGCATTCCCGTTGCGTATCGGCCCAACGGCAAACGAAGTCCGGGGCGACGCAAAAGCGCACTCCCTGACGGTTTTGAATCTGGATCACGCGATAAACGGCGAGCAACTCAATGGTCAGACGAATTTCGTTGTCCCATTCCGCAATGGACATTCCCTGCAGCTCCCGAGCGGGCAGCAGGGACTTGGCCAACTGGTCAAAAGGCATCTCCCGATTCGTGCCCAGTTTGATGAGGATTTGAACTTGCAGGGGGTTCAACTTCAGTTTCATTGGTGTGTCTCCTGGCGGATCATAAGGAAACCTTCGAGGCTCTTTTGAAAAATGAGTGGGTGCCAATGTCATTGGCAGACCCCCTTTGCCCTGACGGGCGGACAACGGTCCCCGCCCCAAGGCGGGAAAGTCCTCGCCGCAGGACAGACATTGGGACAGGCGCAGCAAGGCTTTGCCTGCCCCAAGCCCTTGAGCGTGGTGGTGAGATTGTCCGCGTCAAGTGTTCGCTTCGCCGGGCTCTGTCCGCCCGTGACCTGGCCAACCTCACCCTTTCCAGAGTCTTGTATAACCCCTCGAAATTCAAAAGAGGCATCTTCGTCATGAATCAGTGATCCTTGGAGAGATGAGCGCCGCCAGCGGGCCTGAGTTGGCTTCTGGCGTATGCGTTACGTAGGCGTTGCGCTGTCACTGAGGCCTGCAGGCCGAGGTAATCCACGAGGTGATCATCTGTAGCACCGCCGTCGATCAGAAGACCGGCGTAGGTGTTACGCAGGGTCTGCGCGCTGGCGCGCTCGCCGGTAATACCGGCCATGGCCAGAAACCGTTGCGTCCGGCGGTGGATCGAGGAAGCCGAAAGAGTCACCGTTTTGCTGTTGCGACCGAAGCCGGAGGACCGGTCGGCCTCGAAGATCTTCTGCGTCGGTTCCAGCTTGCGGCCGTGCATCTGTTCCTGTACGGAGAGCCAGGCTTTCACGGCCGGTACGGCGAAGGCCAGCAGCCGGGCGCGGTGAGCATGGCCTGGTTGGGAGAGGTCAATCCGCTCTTCCACCATATCCATGCAATTAAGCGTCAAGCGTCTGATGTGGCTCACCTTGAGTCCCCCTCCTATCATCACTCCGATCATCGCGATGTCTCGGTATTTCAACCACTCGTCTGTGCTTTTCTCTTCTTGTCTTAACTCATCTAGTTCTGTCTGGATGAGCTGAATCACTCTTTGGGTTTCCTCTCGGTTCAGGAATCGGGTAGGTTTATCTGAACCGGTGCCGATGCGCTCATACCCTGCTATTCGGCCTGGGTTGGTGCCGGAGTGACCAAGTGAGCTTAGATGAGCAAAGACTTTTTCAAGTTGGCGAACGTACTGTTGCCGCTGGCGGCCGCTGTTGGTGCGAGCTTTCCGGCTCTGAGGGAGGTTTGGATTTGCACTGTCGAGGAATCTTCTAATGTCGTCAGCCTCTAGTTGGTCAAGTCGTCTTCCCTGTTCGTTTAGCCACTGACAGAAGCGTCCAAACATGGCCATGTATACAGTTTTGGTTGAGTCTTTTAGTTTTTGCTCAGATAACCATGAGGAATAGGCAAGACTAGGTGAGTCGAGCCAGTAGGAAAGCGAATCGAAAAAGTCCTTTCGAAGAGGATGATTGTGGCTTTGCTGCGGTCCTTGACGCTTAATTGCATGGCTACCGGTATGGGTCGAGTTGGCCGTTTCCATCAAGAGGTCCTTTCAGCGGATGGAGATGATGAGGATGTGGATCGCGCTGGCCAGCGCGGCAAACACCGTGGTCAGACCTACCAGGAGTGCAGCAGCGATTGTCCGATGGGACAGCGGCCACCAGGCAAACCACTGGCGCTTGCCGCCGAGGCCTGGATGGATATCGCTGGAAACCGCGATCACAGAAGCGCTCTCCTCTGCTTGACCGCAGCCTCGATGATCGCTGTAACGCCAGCAAGGTCTTTGAAAATCTGGCCAGGGGTGAAGCGCAGGACAATCCAGCCCTCCACCGCCAGGAGGTTCTGGCGCTCCCGATCAGTCGCATGGGCGCTCTTGAACTTCCCGTGGTACTGCCAGCCGTCGCACTCGATGGCGATCTTATCGTCCACCAAGGCCACATCGATCCGAAAGCGCCGTCCCGGGACCGCGCCCTGGTATTCGCGGACGGCTTCCGGATAGGACGAGCGGACAGACATCCAGAGAATGTCTTCAGGCATCTGGCCCTTCCGGAGCCGGCCGTTAGTGCCTCTGGTGGTGGGTATGGGGGCAACGCTCAGGCCAAGACGCTTGGCCTCGGTCAGCGAAAGACGCATCACGGGCACAGCCTTCCAACATTGTAGGAGACCAGCATCCCCTCGGACGACACAATCGTTTCGACTTGGGCGCAGCCATAGGAATCCACGGCGGACAAGCGGCGGATATCGAGGCGATAATCGTTCCAGTCGCGATGCTGAATGCCATAGCGCAGCGCGCTTCGGATCGCCATCTGAACAACCTGCTTGAACTGCGGATCATCCGGCAGCGCCGGCGACACTTCGTTGATGCGCTCTGGCTCGGCTCCCGGACACACCTGGTAGTTGTCGATTCGCGGGCCTCCGCGCTGGTGCTTCCTTTCCTGATAGACAACGCCAACAGTCATGCAGGGACGGTTTTGCACTGGCACGACGAGCGCAGGCTGGCCATAAGCTAGTACCTCGCCAGCCTGTCCGTTGTTGGCGGCCTGCTCGATTGCCATGAGGAGATCGCGGCTTTGCGCTTGGGCGGACGCGGCGAATACGACGCAGGCGACGAGGGTGAGGAGCCGGAAGATCATGGATTTTTCCTTTCGGCGGTAGCTGCAGGTGGCGGCAATACGACATCTTGTGCCGTCATGCGGCGCAGCAGCGCGTCGTAGAGCGCTAGCACGATCACTACGGTGGTAAACAGGATGGCAGCCTGTTTTCCGTTCATATATCATCAGATTCGCGCGTTACCATTGGGATCTGCCTCCGGCCCAAAGATACGGTATGGGCACGTCACTTTCTGGATAAAGTACGGACGATCGCCATGCTGCGTTCGCTCAATGCAGGAAACGGCGTCTGCCGGCACCAACGCCATCGAGAATTTCGACGAACCGGTCAAACTGGATCTTCGTTGCCTCGATCAATGTGACCTCGAGACCGTCGTAGTCGCGCACCACGCTTACCCGATCGCCGACTTGAGTGACTAGACAGATCACACGATCAACGCCGACGATACTGGCGACCATTGAAAGGTCGATATCCAGATCACTATCCCCGTAGTACGGTGGGAGGTTCTCGTCAAAACTCAGAAGAGCGTCGCTGTAGTCACCCTCCATCTCGAGGGCGTTCCGGAAGGACGCCGAGCAGTTGTCTCCGGGCGTGATGAATGCGGTAATTGAGGCATGGGCGCCCTCGCCCACCGCACACACCATGGCAAGCGCAGAGACTTCGGCGCCAGCCAGGCGACTCACTATGGCAGGGATCGAGGTTACATCTGAAACTACTGAAGGATTCATTGCGTCACCTTTTCTTTGAGGTCGTTGGTTTGGGTCTTGTCGAACCATAGTTCGGCTTCGGCCAGGAATTCGCTGGTTGGCTTGTCTGTTCTGGTGAAGATGGTCAGCTCATCCCGGGCGCGAGTCATCGCTACGTAGAAGACACGCCGTTCTTCGGCTATCTCTTCTTCAGAGCAAGACTCCGAGACCTTGGGTACGATGCCACCATAGCAGTCGATCAGATAAACGTGATCCCACTCCAAGCCTTTGCTTGCATGAAAGGTGGAAAGGATTACGCGTGGTATCTCGGCTCCGTCGCCTTCTTGGAGGCGGCGGATGCGGGTGGCGAGCGACCCCCGGGCATCAGCCAGGGCATCGCGGGCTGCCTCGAGACGATCCAGATCGCGGATCTCTCTTCGGCCGCACTCCCGAATGGTATTCCCGTCATCATCCTCACCGCAGGTCTTGGTCATGACACGGGACATCCAGGAGGCTACACCGTAGATTGGCCCTTGGGGGCTCGTTTCCGCACCCTTGCCGGTCATTTTGGCGGTCCAGCCGCGTCCTAGTCGCACCATGCTTTCGAGCTCGGCAATACCGGTGTCGGGCAGCGGTACGGGGTCCGTCGGGTCGATGAAATTCCAGATGGTACCTCCTGCGATTTCAGTGAGCTGACGGATTTGGGCATCGCTGATCTTGGCCCAGCGAAGGCCGATTTCCAGCCCCATGCCATCTTTATGGATCAGCGAATTGAGAATAGCCAGATAGACCTGAAGCACTGGTGCGTCCCAGAAAGATCGACCATTGCGCATGTATGGAACGCGGTGATTGATGAACACTGACTCAATCTCGTGAAGGCCAGCGTTCGTCCTAGATAACACGGCAACCTGTCCGGGGAGGACGCCAAAGCGGTAGGGCTCACGGTTAGGCAGAGGCTCTGGAATGGCATTCTTGGCGCATACCTTGTCCAGTAGATGCACGATTCGCATCGCCTGACTGTCTTCGCTCCCTAGGGGGATGACCTTCGGCGCCGGCCCGGGGCCCCGAGCGGATTTGATGTTCTTCGGTACGCGGTCAACGTTGTAAGCGATCAGCTTGCTCGCGGATTCGATGATTCCCGAAGTCGATCGGTAGTTGGTGTCGAGTGTGATGATCTCCGCACCAGTGGCGGCCACGAAATCCATCATCCCCTTGTATCCCAAGCTGCGACGGAAGCCGTAGATCGACTGATCATCATCACCGACGGCACAGGCACAGGGAGTGGGTTTCTGTCCCAGGTGGTGCATTAACCACTCGTACTGCATATCGTCGATGTCTTGAAACTCGTCAGCCAGAATATGAGTGGCCCTGATTGGTTTCAGCTTGCCCGCGGCCATGAGTTCATTGGCCGTGATCATCAGGTCAGTGAAGTCCTGGCCGTCGGTTGCTTCCTGATGCTCCCTGTAAACCGCCGTGAGGTGCGCGAGTTCCGGGTAGGCCTTGCAGAATTCCCTGTCGGCTTTGCATCGCGCAATGTTCGCCTCGGCTTCTTCTAGCGTGATCTCAAGGCCAGTATCGTGGAGCGCACGGTTAATCAGGTGGCGTGTTTCAATGTCGGAGAGGATTTTGCCGATCTTCCCAATCTCCTTGAGTTGACGTAGGGCCAGGGAGTGGAATGTGCCGATTGTCAATCGGCTCAGTTGTTCGGGAGACAGGTCTTTTTCCCTCCGGATGCGGTCAAGTATCTCTTCGGCCGCATCACGGCTGAAGGTTGTCATCACGATGTAAGGATCGTGGTGGGTTCTGAGGATATGCCGTACTTTGGCTATGAGGACGCGCGTTTTGCCACTACCAGGACACGCGCAACACAGAATCGGGTCTTCGGACTCTACTGCCCGCTGTTGTGCCTCATTGAGCTTGACCGCGGACATTGATCATCAGGCGGCGGCAACAGCTGGCGAGGAAAGATTGTCCATCTCGGACTGCACGGCACTCAGGTTCTGCTGTTGATTCGCTAAGCGCTTCTTGCGCTGTTCGCTCTGACGCTGCTTGGCAGCAGCCAGACGCTTGGCCTCCTTCTCCGCCGCCTTCTGGCGATCGCGTTCGGCCTGAGCCAAACGCTCTTGACGGCGTTTCTCGACGACGCCATTGCAGAGGCGCCGAATGTTGTTGTAGTGGGTGTTGCTCGCGCGGACGATCCCGTACAGATGATGCCGAACTTCACGCTCGGTGTTGAGCTTGACGCGCCGGGCTTCATCCGGGTTGTCAGAGAGCTCACTGGTGACCCAAAGATAATGCAGGATGGTGATGTAATAGTCAGCCTTGGCCAGGATATCCAGATACTGCGTAACGCCGTTGGTGACTGTCATAGTCTCGTAGTTATTGACCAAGCGCTGCATCTCACTGGGATTGAATCCAGCCATCACCAGCTTCTTCTCGCCCTGGTCGATCCGCGTGTCGAAGTATTCGTGCAGACGCTCGAAGTGTTCATCCATTGCCCGTTCCGCGGCGAATATCTCGTCTTCCCTGAAGACTTTTCCCTTCAGGTTATAGGAGAGAATCTGGCGGGACCGACAGGTGATGAAGTAGGTATCACGGGAGATTACCTCGAACCCCGTCGACATGATGTCGACGATCATCTGATTGCACAACGGCACGAAACTCGGCGCGGCTATGGCGTCTTTGTTGCGCTCGAAGAAGTTGATGGTGCTCTTGCGCATCCATTTCTTCATCCTGATCAGCTGCGGGGTCGGTCTATTCATCTTCAATGTCCACGGGTCTGAGAGATGTGACGAATGATTGCACGTTGGCCGATGCTCTGCCGATAGCGAAATACAGCCGAAATAACGCCCTTAGACGTATAAATGGACGGTTGGCGTTGTTTCCTTCGTCATTTCGCGGCTTACTTCAATCTATATGATTCCTCAATCCGTGATCGACGCCATCCTAGCAGCCTTGGATCTTCCCGAGTTTATTGGGGAGAGGGTTGCGCTCACCAAACAGGGATCAACTTACAGCGGCCTTTGCCCATTCCACAGAGAAACCACTCCCAGCTTCAAGGTATTTGCCGACCATTACCACTGTTATGGCTGCGGTGCGCACGGTAACGGCATCGATTTTGTCATGCAAACGCAGGGGCTGACATTCCCAGAGGCGGTACGTATGCTGGCATACAGAACTGGAGTTGATTTTCCTGTCAGTAAGCACAATCGGGTTCTGTCCAATCACAATGCGATGGCGCTGGATGTTATGCGGCGGGCTTGCGCCAAATACCAGCAGCTGCTCCTCGGACCCAATGGAAGGCCGGCAATGGCTGCTCTCACCGAGCGAGGCATTGATTACGACACCATCATCCGCTTTGGCATTGGATTCGCTCCTGAAGCTTGGTCGACGCTCTGCGACGATCGAACCTTCCAGCGTGATGCTCTACTCGAAGCCGGTCTAGCTGTGCCACGCAAGAAAAAGAAGGGGTGTTATGACTTCTTCCGCAATCGCCTGCTGTTCCCGATACGAGCCGACAATGGCAACGTGATCGGCTTTGGTGGGCGTCGCCTAGGGGAAGAAGGCCCCAAATACCTCAACTCTCCTGAAACTAAACTCTACCGAAAGGGTAGCGTTCTATTCGGACTCCAACAGGCTCGACAAGCGATCCGTATGACCCGCTCCATCATTGTCTGCGAGGGATTCTTCGACGTGATTACTGTGTCGCAGGCGCAGATCGAGCACATCGTCTCAACTTGTGGAACTGCGCTGACCGAGACGCAAGCCGAAATAGTGCTGTCTCTCGCGGATCGGGTGTTCTTCTGTTTCGACGGGGACACCGCCGGCGCAAAAGCTACTTGGCGGGCAGCCGAGATGCTGGTGCCGCTGGTCAGTGACCAACATGAGATTCGTTTGTGCCGACTTCCGGCAGGTGAAGATCCAGACAGTTTCGTCCGCAAGTTTGGGGCTCCGAAGTTCCAGGAAGCTCTGGACGCTTCTCCAACTCTGACGGCCTACCTGATCGGAGAGATTACGCGAGGGGCAAAGTTGCCCGAAGCACGGGCTCGATCTTTGTCCGTTGCGGCTTCTCTGTGGCGGCAGTTCTCCGCCCCTGGCTTGGGGATATTCTTCCGGCAGTTTGCTTGCGAAGCCTTGCGGCTTACCTCGTCTGAGTTTGATCGAATTGCTGCGAGCGCGTCACGGCGGGACGGCGAAAATGCGCTGCGTAACTGCCCATGCTGCTCTGGCGAGGCCTCTCTTATTTCATGCGACGATGGATTTCAAGTTCAGTGCAACCACTGCCGTATTACAACTCCCGTGACTAAGACCCATGACGAGTGCCGGACAATCTGGAACCGCCGGGAACGCCCTCGTATGCGGTCGACAACAACAATAAAGCAATGAAGAAACTGGTCAAAAACTTTCCTGAGTACGACTTCGTTATTTATCATGAGCTTGGCTACGATGAATATGCTGTCATGCTCGAAAAAAACGGAGCCTACTCAGTGTGCAGAATGCAGCCCAAGCGCCTTATCGCCATGTCCCCGAACTATCAGGCCAACGGTTACGGTCTACTCTCCGGCCCTTTGACCCGTGCAGGTCTTGCAGATCTTCTCCAATGGACCGACCGTGACACCGCGTCCGAACGTTACCGGCTGCTCGCGGGCCTTCCTGACAACGTTGTCGCCTTTACCCCGGACAAGCGGTCACCAGGATGAAATCACAAGTCCAGCGCATCGATGTCGGCACCGGTGTTCACACTGCGGAATGGCTGGTTTCGACTCGCGCTGGACAGGAGCTGCTGGCCAACTGCCATAAATCCGCTCGCCGCCCCCGTTGCGTGTGCGTCCCTGGCGGAGTGGAGATGTATGTGGGCCGCCGTGGCGGTCTCTATTATCTGTCTCGCATGCCAGGCACTGGCTTCCTGCATGCTGATCATTGCTGCTCCGTTGAGAACAGGTCGTTTTTTTCTGGGGCCTGCGCCTACATGCCTGGTGTAATCCTTGAGAAGGAGGACGGCTCCCTTAGCATTGCTGCCAACCTTGAAATCCGGGAGCGGATGGAGGAACCCGTTGCCCAGGTAAGCATTGACGGCGTGCTGGATATTCTGATGGAGCAGGCCGCCCTCAACCAGGTCTCACCAGGCACTGATCATCGTACCTGGTTGACAGTTCGGGACCGTGTGCTTGAGGCGGCTACCTGGATCAGACTGGGCAACCACCCACTTACCGACTTCCTGTTTGTCCCAGATCGATACTCGCGCGATACTGGCATGTCCTCGGTGCCCGAGTGCGAATCGTTCCTGAAGGCTCAAGCTGGACACGCCTTGATCTTCGCTCCTTTCAAGGAGCTTCGACTTACCACCTACAGCTGGCAGCTTGTCCTAAAGCACCTGCCACGGCTTCGCTTGTGGGTAGCAAAGGAGATTGCCAAGGAGATCGAGGAAAGGTGCGGCACTCCCTACTTCAGCGCCCCCCCGACCTACGCCTTGTGCCTGGTGGCGGCCAAACCAGGGCGCCGCGATGGGAATTACACCGTCTCCAATTTGGCTTGCCTTCCCACCGATGCCAATTACTTCCCGTGCCGGAATGAACGAGAGGCTGCAGTCGCCCGCCAGCTCATTGATGAGGGGAAGTCGTTGCTTCGGCCCCTACGTTTTGATAGTGATCCCACTCATCCCCTGGCAGACTTTGCCATTCTCTCGAACGGCATGGTTGATCCGGTATTTGTACTATCTCCGTCCGGCAACGACGAGCTCGACTCAGCGAAGCGCAGTCTGGCTTCGCTGATGCAGCGCAATCATTCCCGGGTCCTGGTTTTCAAGGAATAGATTTCTACGATAGTTCCCGCCGTCCACTCTGGATGGCGACAATGATGCACAGAGCGTTGACGGACTCCGAATTCTAGTTTCTTGCGAATTTAATTCAGAAACGCCTCCTCTCGGTCGGTATCTTGATTGGCGATGCGACAGAAAGTCGCCCCACTCACCAACTCAGGAGATACCCGACATGCAGATAACCACCACCAAGGAAAGCCTCGCTTCTCCCCTCGCTCTCGTCGCCGGTGCCGCCGATACTCGTGGCACGGTTCCCATGCTTGGCGCTGTGCTTTTGAAAACCACCGACGCCGGGAAATTGAGCATGATCTGCTCGAGCACCGGAATGCTGGCGAAGGCGCAGATCCCGGTCGAAGTCAAGCAAAGCGGCGAGATTGCCGTCGACGTGCGTCGGATCAACGAGCTTGTTCGTGCTCTGCCAGAAAAACAGCCTATCGAGATCAGCATTGAATCCGACAAAGGCACTCTACTCGTAAAGTCGGGGCGCTCCCGCTTCCGTCTGCCCGCATTTGCTGCAAGCGCATATCCGCGTATGACGCCTGCGAAGGAAGAACGGATTTCGATCACGATGAGCGCCCATCGACTGGCCGACATGATCGCGGACGTTACTCCGTCGATTGCCGACGCCGATGTGCGCGTGTTCCTCAACGGCGCTCTCTTTACGCTGGACAACGTGGGCCTCTTCATCGTCTCGACGGACGGCCACCGTATGACCGTCAGCCATGAACCAATCACCGGGGCGGACACGCTGGTTCCCCGCAACGTGATCGTTCCGCGCAAGACGGTTCAGCTGGCGAAGAAGCTGCTCGGCCAGGGCGGCAACGTCACGCTGACGCTCGGCTCGAAGAACGTCCAGTTCACCTTCGAGGACGGCACGGTTCTCTTTGGCAACTCGGTGGATGGGCAATTCCCTGCGTGGAAGAACGTGATCCCTGCCAGCACGGAACGGGTCATCGTCTCCGCCGATCGTCTTGCGGCTTCCCTGACGATGTTGGCTGCAGCCCAGGACGACAAGGCAAAGCAAGACGTGATGAAAACCAAGGTCGAGATTAGCTTCACGAAGGCGACCACCACCCTGCGCCGTGGCGATGCCGGTCTGTGCGAACTGGACTCCGTTTCCTCGTCGGACGTTCCGCATGAGTTGGCCTTCAACATCAACTACCTGTCCGATGCGGTGGCGACGATTCGTTCCACCAGCGAAGAAGCCGTCATCGGCTACTCGCCATCCGCGACAGCAATCACGATACGTCCGAAGGGTAAGGACTATCCACTTACCGTGGTCATGCCGATCCGTGTCTGATGGACTTCTACGCAGGATAGAAGTTTTCCAGAAATTCACGATGCAGATAGGCAAAATGCCCTTGTAACCCGCACAGATCAAGGAGATTCCGAATGTTCAAAGCTCTGCAACCGCTGCTTACCGAACGCAGCATCCACATCCTTCTCTCGCCCGCAAAGGACGGCAAGGTTGGCGTCTATGTCGAGCCGGTCAAGCTGGACGACAAGGAGGACAATGCTTTCATCACGCCCTTCCGTTGCGAAGGCACCCCGGAAGAACTCGATGCCGAATTGCCGGGTGTCCTGGCCCAATGGCTGACCTCTCGCGCTGCCGTCACGAGCTCGCTGCGTGATGCGCTGGCCGCAGCCGAGGCTCAAGCCAAGGCTGCTGCCGACGAAGCGAAGAAAAAGGCTGCGGATCGCAACAAGAAGCTCGCCACGACCACCGGCAAAGCCAATGCTACCGCCAAGTCCAGTGTCAAGGTCCCGGCTCAAGTTGTTACTCCTTCGCTGCTCGATGGCTGCGGGGTTGACAAAGAGGATAAAGATGAAACCTGTGAGGGCGGCACTCTGCAGGGCGAAGGCGCATCCCAACCGTCTGTTATCACTACTCCTGCCGCTGCTGCCGTAACCCAGGCGACTTCCTCCGCGCAGAGTGCCGACGCCGCTGCATCGACCTCTGCCGTTACCGCCCCGGCAGCGGCTTCCGTAGCCGCCCCTATCCCGGCGCAGCAGGCTGCCGAACCGGCCCCTGTTCAGGCTACCGCTGCCGTCGTCACCGTCGATCCAGTTACCGCCGAATTGTTTTGACCCTCAGATCAATTCCAACACCCACCAATACAGGAGATTTCTATGAGCATCACTCCCGTCGCCGTCCGTCGCGTTTTCCTCTACAACGGTCGTACCCTGCCTGATCCTAATCCACAGATGACCCCGGAGGCGGTTAAGCAGTTCTATTCGGCAATCCATGCCGACCTGACCAATGCGGTCGTCGAGGGCGGCGCCTTCGTGGGCGACACACAAACCTTCGAGTTCAAGCGCGGACTTGGCACCAAAGGCTGATTTTCCAATCTACGGCAACACACCATGAAACGCGAGGTATTCGAGGAAATGGTCCAGAAAGCTCTCAATGGGCTTGCAGCCAGTCCCGTCGAAGGGAAGCGGAAAAGTCGCAAGGCGGGCATCGGTGGCGTCCGCTACGGCAAGGCCGAGAAGCTGGTCGGTCAAGCCGTTTCCCGTCTCGCGGCCATCAGCCGCTCGAACAAGCCGATTGCCATCCCCTCTCCTGACATAGTGCCGCCGTGCTTCTGACCCTGCCCGTGTTCGCCCCCGAAGTTCCCGCCGTCATCGAGTTCTCCCCGGCGGGTGAGTGGCATCTTCGCCTTGTCTTGGCAATGAGTCGCCTCGGCATGATTTCTGACGACGACCTAGCAGGCCTGCGCCGGAGCAGCATGAGTGCTAGCGTAATCCGCTCCCTGATCGAGAAAGGCTGGCAGCGGGAGGTGGGTGACGATTACACCTTCAAGTTGATTTCGGCCTATGCGCGGCTGATTCTGCCGCACCACGATGAGGAGGGTGAGTTCTCCACTGAGAACGGTGAGCCGCTGGTCGGCGTAGCGATCAATGCTGGTAATCCCGAATGGATCGCCATCGGCAAGGCGTTCTCAGCAATCGAGGCGTTGCAAGCGGGTCTTGGCCGGAAGGCTCTCGGTATCCTCGAAAGGTCGCTTTGTCACTTCGGTACGCCGCATACCGCTGGTGGTGCATTTGAAATGGCGCAGCATCTTTACTGGTGCGGAGAGGATGACGAATCAGTCGTTCTGAAAGAATGCGGTGATGACTCCGATGTTCCCCGCCGCGCCGATCTATTCGACGGTATACCGGAATGGGCCTACTTCTATGCCTCGGTAAACCTCCCCTATGCAACCGACGAAGAGTTTGCGGAAGCTTCCGAGCGGCTGTCTGGTCATCCCGTCGGAAAGCTCCTCGCAGCCTTGCTGCATCTAAACCACGTCGACTCCGACAATGGACTTTTCGCCACGCCATACCAGAGCGACTATTGCAGCATCCCCAATGAGCCACCTGTTGTCTGCGGCTGGCACGGTGAGGACGATTTCGATCAAATCTTTGACGACAATTTTCGCTACTTTGCCGAGAGTGGCGAGGAACCTCCTTGGTGCGGGTGCGTAATGTTCGCCCCGACGGAAGCAGGTATTTTGGAAGCGTTGCCACGCATACGTCATACTGGCATTGTCCTCCGGGCCTTGGATACGGCCCTCTGTGAAGCAAGGAAACTGAACAATGAGCTTTGAAGTCCACGACTGCGCTGCCATGAGCGTGAGGCTGAGAACAGCGATCCTCCTTTACGAAACTCACGGCTATCCACACATCAGTTATGCCACGATCCATCCAGTAGACTGCGGCGATGACAATGGGCCTCCAGTGATTCGGGCGGGTCGTCCTGCTGACCGTTCCAGTCTCAAGGCTGTCTGTGCTTCCCTGTTGAAATCCTCGCGGGTACGCTCTGGCGTTCTTGCGGACAACATTTTGAGCGTTGGTCTTGAACACGTGGTTTGGTGGCAACGCCCCGGCAAGCGCACCTATTTCTTCGATTGCCGCCCCAGTGCTGAAGGTAGCGTCAATGTTGGCAAGCGGGCTGGCATAGGCCCAACCCCCGGGATTGTGTTCGTCGCCAAAGATCAGTCCATGTGGGCTTATGCGGTCAAAGGCAATAATCGCCCGGATGCGGACACGCAGCTTTACCATCTGCCCGCGATGAACGTGTGGGAGGATGGCAAGATCTGTACTGGTTCCATGCCTATCCCGGAAAACACCCTGGCCGAATCCGTCTCAGCCTGGGAGAAGTCTTTTTGGGACAGCAATTTCAGCCACCCGAACCACCCGAAGCCGGTGAATTACAAGGGCGGCATCCATCAATTTTGCATCGACCTTCTGGACGGCAAGTTCAAGAAGTTCCCACAGCGTGTCTTGCGCCCTATCAAGGGGCTGACGTTAGGGAGACTGGTGGATCGCCTCGATGGGGTAACGGAGGGATGAACATGCTCGACGCTACCCTGCAAGCGGCCTGTCCTTGCGTCATGTGTCCGCGCTACGAGCCTCTCACGCTGCTGACCGAAGATAGCCATCGCTTTTTGATCTGCGGCGACGGCCTCTATGTGGAGGTTTGCCGTCCCTGGATTCACGCAATCCTGAAAGTTATGGATTCGCCCATTCCCCTCCCCTACGGCCAGCCGCCTAAGCTCTTTTCGATTCAGTTGCACCGCCGCGCCCTGATCGCGGGTCTACAACATTTCATCCGGCGATCTCGTGAAATTGCTCCGTTGGAGCATGCGGCCTGGCTTACTTTTGATCCAGATCAAAAAACGTTGGGCTACGTAGAGCCGGAAGTCATCAGTCGGGGGGCTGGCCACATTTGCTACTACCGCCCGGATGCGACGCCACACTGTCTTCCGGTTGTGGACTGCCACTCCCACGGTTATCTGCCGGAAGGTGCGTTCTTTTCGGACGAGGACGACGCCGACGACATGACCGATGATGCGAAGCTGGCCTTCGTTGTTGGCAATCTCGACAAACCAGAGGTCAGCGTTGCCATGCGTTTCGTTGGTTTCGGGCTTTCGATCAAATTGTCAGAATGGGTGCGGAGCCTTCTATATGATGACCACATAACGGGCGAAATCGAATTGGGGAATGACAAACATGACGACAGAGAACGTCCATATCCTCTCTGAGGAGCTGTTGCACCGCACCGTTGAGGTCCATGTTATTGGCTGCGGCGGCACCGGATCGCAGTTGCTTCCGCGCCTCGCCCAACTGAGCAAGTGTATGGTGGCTCTTGGCCATCCACACGGTCTCAATGTGCATGTGTGGGACGCTGATACCGTGTCCGAACACAACTGTCTCCGTCAGAATTTTTTTCCTTGTGATGTAGGCCACAACAAGGCCAGCATCATGGTCAATCGGTTGAATATCGGTTTTGGTCTTGCATGGCATGACGAGCCGCGACTATTCACCAGTGATGCGCTTGAGCTTAAATCGGTGGACTTCATCATCGGCTGCGTGGATTCCAAGGCGGCGCGTCGAGAGATTGATGCCTTTGCTCGGAAGTCGTATCACTCCGGGTACTGGATTGATGCCGGGAACGATGCCGTATCGGGACAGGTGGTCGTCGGTCAGTACGGCAAAGCCGTGGCCAATGACCCGATGCGCTTGCCTTTGGTATCGGAGCTTTACCCCGAAATCGTAACCGGTCCGGACGACAATTCACCATCATGCTCGGCTCGGGAAAGCATCCTAAAGCAAGGGCTAGCCACCAACGCGATGGCTGCGGCATGGATTTATGGATGGCTGGCCGAGGCGCTGCGTTACGGTCAGATCAGCTACTCCGGTATTTTCTTCAACCTCGCTACCGGGCGCTCCTCGTCCATTCCGGTCAAATGTTATCCACAAAATCTGTGGATAACTAACCCACCTAACTTCGCGGAAACGGCCAACTCTGCGAGCTAAAGTTGGTCGTGATCAATTTCTAGCCAATTCTCGAAATAAACCCAGATTGTCCATTAGGCCGTCCATTAGGCCGTCTTGTGACCCGATGAGCGAGAACAGGTCTTGAGATGTCGGACTGATCAGGCACTATCAAACTGCGGGCGGGTTCGTCGTGCGGACGCAAACGGCCTCGCCCTCGCCGCAAAATCGCCTCGCGCCCTAATGAACAATCCTGGATAAGTGCAACGAGATTGCTCGCAATAGCTGCGACGCCGTTCGGTTCGGTCTGAAATAGCTGCGACGCTGTTGCGTCCTACGCCAACTCACAAAGACATTTCAAGCAACCTTGTCGCGATTATTTCTGAACTGTCGCAACTATTTCTGTCAGCTTTTGTTACGACGGCGGACGCAAAAAAAAACAGAAACACCCAGTGCCGTTCAGTAGCCTTGGCTGCATGGATATCAAACACATCTCCCCTCTCCTCGGGGCCCTTGACGACGGATATCGCCATCGCCCTCATGAAATGCTTGGCTTCTTCATCAGTGGCGTGATGTCTCTTTGTGGACTGTCAGAATGGCATACGATCCCGGAAGAAATCCGGCCCAAAATCAACGAAGCAGTCGAGGTCTACGCCGACATCGTTGAATCCAGCAAGCCCTTCGAGGACGTCATGGGACCGCTCTACATGGAGCTTGCTTCTCGCGGCGGTCGCCAGCAGCTCGGGCAGTATTTCACGCCCTGGGATGTGGCATCGATGATGGCCCAGGTGATTGCTGGAGAAAAGCCGGAGGACACCGGGCGTCTGCTGAAGGTCTGCGATCCTGCGTGTGGAAGTGGGGTGATGCTTCTCGCCTTTGCACACCATGCTCTTTTCAACTGGGGCGAAGATGCCTTGATTCGCCTGTCGATGACCGGCTGCGACATCGATGCCTATTGTTCCCGGCTCACGGCAGTCCAGCTGGTGGCTAACTGCAACATCTTCAATTTCAGTTTTGGCGAGATCCTTGTTCTTTGTGGCGACTCTCTCTTCCCCGAAAAAGGCATGGAAACCATTGTTCATGCTACGGCTCCGACGGTCTCAAGAGTGTTGCCTGCCCAGGCCCCAGAACGTCTGACTGCCCTAGCTGAGGCAGCTCATGCCCATCCAGACGTATATCAGCACGAGTTATTCGCCGCCTGATGGCATGGGGGGATCGCTTTGCTAAATGATGCCTACGATCCACTGATCGAAGCCGCCAGAAACAACTCGCCGGATGGGCCTGAGCTGCTGCGACAGTTGGGCGAAAAGCTATACGCCGCAAATAGCGACCGCCTGAGATCCATTGACGAAGGTATTATGGCAGCCAAGCGCAACCTGGTGCTTTACTCGAGATTCTTCCCCCCTGAAGTTGCAGCGGCGGTACACGTCTATTACGGACTGGATGAGCCGCTTCTCCTTTCACGCTCGAGTTCCACATCTCCTGTGGCCTGATCAGGTACGCGACAGTCCCCGGCCTTTAGGCCGGGGAAGGATGTCGAGATCTCCAGAAGGCAAACAGAGAAAAGTTTGCCTTGCACGGCCTAGAATTGTTCGGTAAGGCGGCCGTCCAGGCATGCATGAACATCGGAATGGGGCGTAATGATTCAGGCTATCAGGCACCGGGAAGAGACGATCAACACTCAGCTTGCAATCGTTCTCAGCAAGCTGGGCGTCAATGCGGATGCCGAGACGATCCATCGACATGGACAGCAGCGACCGGATGTGATGTTTCTGTTGGGTGGCGTCCGTGTCGTGATCGAGGGCAAGTATGAGGACGTTCCCGATGCGGAAAACACTGTGCTGCGCGACGCCAGGCAGCGCGTTCAAAGCGGCATCTGTCACATCGCCGTAGCGCTGATTTATCCCAAGACGCTTCGAGCGGTTCGCGTAGGGGATCTTGAGGCGGCGTTGTCGAAAAGCAGGTTGAGGCACCTGGTCATTTCCGAGACAGGAGAGACGGACTGGGCTGAAGGAAGTCCCGACGAAGTGCTTGCATCTTTGCGTCGGGCGCACGAGGCGATGACGAAAGACGACATCGTTGCAGCCTCGGCAGAGAGGTTGTCTCAGCGCATCCAGTCCATCGCCGATCTGTGGGCAGGCGCTGGTGGTGTATGCGACAAGCTCTCCGATGTCCTGGGGATGCCTCCGAGGCGCGGGGAGACTGCGGATGAGCGTGATGGCCGCCGCGAAACGGCGGCCAAGGTAGCTGCGCTGGTACTGGCAAACGCCATGATCTTTCAGGAGCAACTGGCGGCAACGAACGCGGATGGACGCATCGACTCGCTGCGGGCCTACGACAACGCCGCAGACCCGATCAATGAGATCAAGGCGCACTGGCGCTGGATTTGGACGCGCATCAACTACGTCCCGATCTTTCAGATTGGTGAGGCCATACTCGAAGAAGTGCCGATCACCCAGGGCGCCATTGCGGCGGTTCGCTGGCTCAAGGACGAGGCCAAGGCGATCTGCGCCAATCAATCGGCGCTGAGGCACGACCTGATGGGACGCATCTACCACTGGCTGCTGCATCATGCCAAATACCTTGGGACGTATTACACGGCCACCTCATCGGCCACGATGCTCCTCAAGCTCACCTTCGCGCAGAAGTGGGACATTGATTTCGGCTCGCTGAAAAAGCTGGTCGATTTCGTTGCTGCCGATCTGGCTTGCGGCACGGGCACGCTGCTGATGGCGACGGCGCAGGCCATCACGGACCGGTTCATCGTCGACCGGGTGAGTTCCGGGAGGAAGATCGAGCAGACCGATCTGAAGCATCTGCACGAGACCCTGATGGAAAACATCATCTACGGCTACGACGTGCTTCCGTCGGCGGTGCATCTCACCGCATCGACACTTGGAATGCTTGCGCCAGAGGTGACATACCGCAGGATGAACCTATTTACGATGCCGATGGGTGTTCAAGGCCGCACGCTGCGGCTTGGCAGCCTGGACTTCATCGGACATCGCACGGTGCCCACCCAGTTCACGCTCGACTACAGCCAAATGGAGGTCAAACAGACGGGCGTTGTCTCCGAGCACTACACGAAGGCCGAGGTGCCGGTCCTCGACCTGTGCGTGATGAATCCCCCGTTTGTGCGCTCCGTGGGCGGCAATCTGCTCTTCGGCAGCCTGCCGGACGATGAGCGTGACAAGCTACAGGCGGAGCTGAAGCGGCGCGCACAGAATCTCAAGGCGTCGATCACGGCGGGCCTGGGCAGCGTGTTCATGGCGATTGCGGACAAGCACCTACGCGCGGGCGGGCGCATGGCGTTCATTCTTCCTGCGGCCCTGGCGACGGGGGAAGCCTGGGGTGAGAGTCGCAGGCTCATTGCCGACGGATACCACCTTGAGGTCGTGATCGTCAGCCACGACGCGGAGCGGCCAAACTTCTCCGAGAACACCGACCTGTCCGAACTGATGTTCGTTGCGAGGAAGCTTAAGCGCAATGAGACGCCTGGTAGAACGCTCTACGTGAACCTGTGGCACAACCCGGCCACGATCTACGAGGCTATGGATATGACCTCGCGCATTGTGGGCACTCGTGCGGCAGACGTAGAAAGCGGGGCGGTCGCGCCCATCACAGGCAGCGACGGGCGCAAGCTCGCAGAGATCGTATCCCTTCCTGCGGCCCAAGGTGAGGAGCAATGGATCGGGGTGCAATTCGCGCAAACATGGACGCTACGGGTGGCGGTTCAGCTGCTCAGAGACAAAGTGCTCGCTGTCCCAGGGAGTCAGCCAGTTACCGTGCCTCTGTGCCGCGTTTCTGAGATTGGCGGTCTTGGGAATGATCAACGCGACATTCACGACGCCTTCGAGCTGTCGGACTGGTCGCCTTATCCGGCGTTTTGGAATCACGATGCGAAGTCCGTGCTCTCCATTGCGCAGAGACCAAACGCATTTCTTGCGCCACGCACGACGCCGGCAAAAGGGCGCACCAAGATCAAAAACCAGGAGTCCGTCTGGGGCAAGGCCGGGCGCATCTTGCTGGTCGAGCGGGTTCGTACAAACTCGCATCGCGTTTTGGCGGTCGGATTCGAGCAAGCGGTTCTCGGCAATACCTGGTGGGCGCTCAAAGCCAACCTGGCAGCCGAGCAAGAAAAGGCCCTGCTGCTGTGGCTCAATTCAACCCCGTCTCTGCTTTTGATGCTATCGCGTCGCGTTGTCACGCAAGGCGCATGGATGAAGATCAAAAAGCCGCAGTGGGAGGCGATGCCGGTCCTCGATGTGCGCAACCTGGCCGACAATGCTCTTCACCAACTGGCAGACGCCTACGACCGTCTCAGCGGTCAAGAACTGCAAGCGCTCGCCAGGCTCAACGTCGATCCTGTGCGCGCGGAAATCGACGCGGCAATCAGCGCGGCACTCCACCTGCCAGACATGAAGGCCTTGCGCGAACTTCTCGCGCGTGAGCCTGGGTTGACGGGAAAGGGCATCTCGTTCAAGCCTGGACAGACCGGGTTATTTGGCAAAGACGAGCTACCTGGGACACATCCTGTTCAAATCGAGCTTCTTTGAGCGCGGTCTTGATTTCAGATATCTGTAACTTTTCCAGAAAAGCACGGGGCGGGTTGGCAAAATGATCTCGTGCCCAATAGGAGATCGCTATGCCCCGTCCTGTGATTTTCGGAACCGTCATCCGTCAAATCGATATGCATCACTCCAGTCCCGGCAAAGATAAGGATTATCGGATCACCATTGCTCAAGATCCGGACGGTTTATGTCGGGTCTATACGGAATATGGCCCCGCCTGCAAGCTGCAGAACGGAAAGGAGCAGACTAAAAAGCCTACTTCCGTCATTCTCGCCGAAGTCATGGCAAACGACCTCCGCGACAGGAAGATCAAGCAGACCGACTCCTATGCGGTGATCAGCGATCAGCGGTTTTCCGCGGCTGCAACGTCGCCGGCCAAGCCCGCCCTCGCCCAAACGCCCCCCCAGGCGCCGGTGCGCAAGCTGATCAGCGCAGATTCCCTTTCCCCCGCCAGCCGCGCCGCTCTGGCCGCCATTTTCTGAGGAGTATCGATATGGAAGCCGTTGCCGAAACAACCACCTCAAAGGCTACTCGCCTCTCCGTCAATCGTGGTATCACCCTGACCATTCCGGTCATTGGCCGTATCACCGTCGGCCATACCATCGTCAAGAACGATAAGGTCCTGCCAGTAAAAGACGATCACTTCACCCTGACCACGCTCTTCCAGGACAAGAAAACCCGTGTCTGGGAGGAGCATCCCCTTCAAAAAACCCTGACTAAGGGCGAAGAGAAGCTGCGTGCCATCCCAGTGCGGATCGCCTACAACGACGTCAATCTAAACCTGCACAACAGCTTCAGCGCGTTCGACCCCCAAAAGGGGCGGGCGCTATGCGTCGGCAATGGCGACCGGGCGCGTCGTGTCACGGAAGATGGTGTAAAGGAAATCGATTGCCCGCGGCCAGAAGCTTGCGAATATGGCCAGCGTTATCGCTGCAAGAACTTCAGCCGTGCATATTTCCGCGTCGAAGGGCAGGAGGACGAGCTGGGCGCCTTTATCCTACGCACGACGTCGTTCAACTCCCTCGACCGGCTTGGCTCTCGCCTCAATCAACTCTCTGGTCTCACCGGCGGCTGCATCGCCAATATGCCCATGCTGCTGGTTCTTGAGACCAAGACCACCACTCAGTCTTTCCGTGAGCCGATTTATTTTGCGGATCTGGTAACCCGCCCGGGCATGAAGCTCCTGGATGCCGTCAAGGAAGCACGGGAGTACCAGGAATCCATGGAAAAGGCTGGCTTGTCCATTGAAGGACTGGAAGAAGCGCTGCGCGCCGGCCTGGGCAACAGCGACTTCGCCGATGACCTTGAGGATGCCGATGAATGGCTGTCCGACGAGGATCTGATCACCGCGGTTGAGCAGCAAGGGCGGCGCACCGGTCTGCGCGGAATGGACAGCTTGACCCAGCGCCTGAATTTGCTCGCAACTCAACAGCCTGGTGGCGAGGAGGATGAACAATCGACCGGCCAGGGCGCCGAAGGTGCGCCGGCGGAACAGCTTGGTGGGCCAGACGGCGCTCCCGTTGCCGGGGAAACATCGGCGCCCCCGGAAACCCCGGACGCCCAACAACCGGATCTGCTTGCGGCCTGATAGGAGCGAAGCGTGGAATCTCAGCGCTTCCTCCTCCGCAGCACCCGCGGCGTGGCCCAGGAACTCGATTTCCGAGTAGAGCCAGTCGCGGGTGGCTACTGCGTCAAGAGCCAACATCGAATCGACGGTTGCCTGCCCCGCCCCGGCCCCTGCATGCTCACCCCTCTCCCGTTGTCCGCGGCGATGATCTGGGCCAACGATCGAGCCGCAAAGCTGGCCCGCTCATCGGCGGCATTACTCGCTGGACAGGATAGGGTTGGGTTTCTTCTCTAGATGGACAGCGTCGTACGGAGAAATGATTTTCCACCCCTCAGGGGAAAAGGAAAGATCGAATTGCTCGGATTTCAAGTCGATTCTGGTGTTGCTAACGCCCTTGCTCCAAATTGACCCTATACGAAGTTTTCCCAGAAGTGTCAGCGCCTTGTCTCGTCGGATTATTTCCCCGAGGTTCCCGTTCTTGTCGATACGACGGAAGAAAACACGGACCTTCGGTACCGAATCGGCTTTTTTGTTTTTGGTGACTGGCCCATACCACCATGTAACAAGGTCCCCGTCCTCATTTCTCAGCTCGGGATCCTCGATGTTGAGCGTGCTGGTTTTGCGGATGGGGATCTTCATGATGCGATCCCCGCAATCCTGTCGCGTTTATTTCTGAAATGTCGCAGTAATTTCTGAAAATGACATGAGCGATTCGGTTCAGCTGAGGGATGGACGGGTACGGCCTGACAAAATCCGCGACGGACATGCCAAAGAATTCGGCTATGTCGTGGATGGTTCTGAGTCGGACGCGCTGGTCCTGTTCCTCTGCATCGATGCCCAGTCTGATGTTGGTAAACGTGTTGGGCCCTCCGCTGATCTTCCTGGAGAGGGATTTCCGGGTGATCTGCCCCAACGATCCCATGACCAGCAGATTCTGGTTCTCAACGTGCAATCCAAACCAGGAATGCACCGCACGCAAATGCAGCAACAGCAACCCAGTATGGTATTCCAGCACGGGCGTTCTTCAGCAACTCGGTGGACGTCTGGAGTTGAACCTGAGCCGCATTCCGTTCCTTCTCGAGACTTTCTGCGCGCTCGCGCGCCAGGCGTAGCTCTTTGCCAACTTCGTCCAGTAGTCGCTGTCTCTGCTGGACGCGCTCCCGGACATAGGCTCCGGCCTGCGCCGGCGTATTGGCCGAATAATCGGCAACGAGATCCAGGAGAGTTGCATTCCCGGTGTGCCCCAGGCCGACGACGCGGTGCGCTTTCTGTTCCGCCATGGCCGTCAGGACTCTCGGGTCCTCGAAGACTTCAAAGTCAGCCGCATCGCCGCCACCGCGGATGACCATCAGGATGTCGGCGGTGGCTTCCCGGATCGCCGTTGCAATAGCCACGGGATCGAGCATGTTCACCCGGACAGGGGAAACTCTCACCGCGTCGCCGAGCTTGGTCAGCTCCGCCATGCAATCGTTGGCAACCTGGGCGGCCGCCGAGGTGGATTGAATCAGGGTGATGGAGATCGCGTCACGATCCGGGAACGGAACGCGCCATAGGGATAGAGCCCGCAAGCGCTCGAGTGTCATCCTTCCCTGCTGGACCATCGCAGTTGGCGCCGCCTCTTCCTGCTCCCCAAGCTGGATATCCGTTGCTGCCAGCTTTACCTCGACACCATAGTTGCCGGACTTGATTACCAGGCGGCCGGAGAGGATTACGTTCTGCCCGGGGACGATTCCCCGGCTGGCCACCAGGGAGGCCATGATTTCGACCTTGGCTTGAGCACCACCATCGTCAACAACCTTTGCCCCGTAGAAATACTTGCCGCTCGCACGCCCAGGGTCTGTCCAGCGCCCTCGCAAGCGGATCATCCCCGCCATCTCGGGCAGCTGAGTGACAGCCAGGCGCTCCAGGAGCAGCGCTGTGAATTGTTGAAAGGTGCCGGGCGTCACGTCGGCAAAGAGCACCGCGGCTTCGGGCATCGTAGCGTTATCGTTCATCGTGATCTCCCCACCAGAGGGAAGCCTTTTCGGGTTTGAGGCGAGCAGGTTTCATTGCGGTTCCTTTTTAACCTCGAACGTACCAAAAGGTGGCCGCTGGTTCTCAAATTTCTCCGGCGCGAATGTCATTTCTGCTGTCCCGAATGGACGCTGAAATCACTGCTTATGCGTCGTAGCGGAGGCGGTACTTTTTCCAGAAACGCCTATGGCAGGTTGGCATACTTGGCTGAGTAGAGAATAAGGAGAGCCCGCCATGTCCGCCGCCGTTGCCATAGCTGCCGTACTAGAGCCAAACGTCGCCGATGCACCGTCGCCGTCGCTTTTGGATATCTTCGGGCAGTTGCGCTGTCGCCCTGACATTCCGAACGAGGTATATCACGCTGATCGCTCCTGCGTCTCAGCATCTGGCCTCAAGGAAATCCTACGTTCACCGGCACACTTCCAAGCCTATTTGCAGGGAGCTAACCGCAAGGAAACTCCGGCGATGTTTTTAGGTACCGCGGTACATACCCGGTTGCTCGAACCGCATCTGTTCGCCTCTGAATACGTTGTTGCACCCATCTCGGACAAGCGTCTGAAAGAGTACAAGGAATTTGAGATCGCCAACGCCAACAAGAAGATCCTGACGCCGGAGCAGATGGTTGTCATTGAGGGAATCGCTCATAGCGTTTCCCGGCACACCTCGGCAGACACGCTGCTACGAGCTGGTCTCGTCGAGCATTCGATCATCTGGCAAGACGAAGAGACCGGTATCTGGCTAAAAATCCGTCCCGACTGTCTGTGTGTCGATTTCGACACCGGCATTTGTCTGGACGTGAAGAAGACTACGGATGCCTCGCGGCAAGCCTTCAGGTGGGCATGCGATCGCTACCTCTACGACCTGCAAGCGGCGATGTATCTCGAAGGTCTTCGCCAAGTATTCAAACGCGACTTCGACTTTGTTTTCCTTCCTGTCGAAGAGGAAGCCCCCTATGGATGCGCTCTCTACGGTGCCCCCGACGATATGCTGCAAGACGGAATGCGTCTATTCCGTAAGGCCGTGCGCAAACTCAAGCATTGCATAGATTCTGGCCTCTGGCCGTCGTATCAGCCTGATGGCGACTACGAGCTTTTGGACTGGCGTCCCCGCCGGAACTATTGATTCGACACAGATTCGCAGTTCATGCGGCCTTTCAAGGCACACGCCTGCCGGGCTTCGATGGTTATCATGAGGCCCAGTTTCTCAAGACACCATATGGCATGGAGGCAAAGATGTTTAGCGCGAAAACTGTTCGTGTAGTGATTCCCTCTGCATTACTTCAATTGTGCGGAGAAGCGCACTCTTCTTTTCACGAGAAGCTGCTTTCCGTCGTCGCTGACAAAAAAGGCTGCATTCGTATCAGTGTTGCCGCTGGTGAGCTTCGCTCAATTCTTGACAGCATCTCGTGTGCAGTGGATAAGCTCAATGGGTCGAACAAGAGAAAGGCGCTGCGTTTCATTGATCGGTATGAGCCGATGTGGAAAGAAATAGCGCCTCATGAGCGTCCAGACGGAATTAAGCCCGGCGATGAAGTGATTCTTCGCCGTGGCAGTTGTGGCCGTGGCCCTGAGACGGGCCCGGGATATGGCCGTGATGTACGAGCTCGCTATCTGGACGGCAACGAGTTCTACGTCTTCTGCGAATTGCTGGAAGATGATCCAGGCGCATCAGTTCCTCCGTTTAAAGCTGGCGAGGAAGGCTGCTGGCACTATTCGGCAATTCGAAATCTGTGAGGTGATCATGATTTCAGAGATTTCCATCGACAAAGAAGTTATCAAGCGGACGAAGGGGCATTTGCTGCCTTACATTTCCGAATGCAAAAACGTTCCTGAGCATCTTGTGCTCGATAAAGGATTGACGCTGGTGGTTGGCCCGAATGGTAGCGGCAAGACCGCCCTGCTCTATTCCGTCGCGGCAGGAAGCGCTTGTCTGTCTGGGCGTCAGGAAATCTCTGATAGAGCCCTTTTCGATTATTTTGGATTCGATAACGAAGATCGCTTAGATGGAGTGTCCGTTTCGCACGACGGGCAAGTGTTTTATCTTGCTCCATCGGTGGATGCCTTGAGTCGTGGAAATGGCGACTACCTCGCCCCGATGCTTGTTCAACGTGCAGCCAGATCGAGATCGAGCGGCGAGTTCGTGCTGAATGCTATTTCAGACGTTATTCAGTTGTTGGCCCAGGTCGTTACTCCGCATCAGTTTTTCGATCTGGATGCCGAAGTCGAGAAAGCTGTTTCTCGTCGAAAGTATGAGCCTGATGAAAACGAGATGAAGAAGATTACCCAGAAAGTGGTCGAAAAATTCAGTAAGAAAGGCATGTCGCCTGTTATCAGGTTCCCGGAAGCGACCGATCTCATTAAAAAAGGCTTTCTGGATTTCAATAAGACGTGGCAATACAGGTATGAGCATTTCAAGGCGCGTTACTTCGATCCGAAGATTCCGCGCAGCAAGCCAACCCTCATACTGGATGAGCCGGATCGCCATCTGAGCCTGCCGATGCAAGCGAAACTGTGGTCTCTGCTGCTCGATCCATTGGTGATCCAGTCGTTCCAGATCGTCGTTGCAACGCATTCCTTGTTTGCGTTCAGCGCCATCAAGAGCAAGCGTGCATCAGTCATTGAAATGGAAAATGGTTTCGTTAATTCTGTTTTGAATGTATTGCCAGGGCTCGAAAAATGAGTAGAAAATCTCTTACCGATTACCAGCTTGAGACCATCGTTTCTTACGCGGATGGTATTTATAGGGTTGCGAGAGAAACCGGGCGGTCTATTGACGATCTGGAAACCGAGCTGGTCGATCATGGCATTGAAGAGTGTCCAAATTGCGGATGGTATACGGACATCTGCCATCTCACAGACGACGAAGGTGAAGTCGATGGCTATTGCGACAACTGTCGTCGGTACGATAGGCCAGATTACGATTAAATTTTGCCGGCATAGCTCAGTTGGTAGAGCAATCGCCTTGTAAGCGATACGTCCTTGGTTCGAATCCTGGTCAGCAGGTCACAGGTTCGAGTCTTGTCGAGGGTGCCAGCAGCCATTGCAAGCATTGTTTAATGCCTTGATATTGCCATGGAAACAAAACCAATTGGGAAACTCGCAATTCTTCTTGGTAAAGACGGCCGTGAAATCAAGAGACCGAGTCAGGTCGATGCCATAATTTCCTGGAACCACAAGGATGGTGTTGCTTACGCCTTCGGAAAGGATGGAAAATTGATTGCAGAGTTGCATAATGCGCGCATCGAATATATCGAGAACAGAAATATCAGAATCTCGGGAATTGAGCTAATCGATATTGAAGGGAATGTATATCTAGCTCAGATGTGGCATTATGTGATGTGATATGAATTTGTGATATGGGTAACGAAGCTTTGATCTACACAAAGTTTATGTTGACCCCTGGCGTTCAGTGGGTCCAGGCCGAGTCAGCCATGGAGCCGGACGGGATTTACTTCCGGCCGTTGGCTGATAGCACCAGTGCAGCAGAACTCGCGGTGCAGCACGATGAGGATGGCTTCATTGGCCGTCCAGCTGTAGCCCTGATGGGTTTCGACCCGGAAGGAGACCGCTGGGAGGTCCTCGTGGTGGCCTATACCAGTCATGGGCTCGTGCGGAAAGTCCGCATGATGTTCGGCCTTGCTCTGGAGTGGGACGGCCAGAACCCGGTCGAGTTTGACCGCGGTGAGGGGATCGAGATGATCGAGTACAGTATCGATAGGGGTAGGACTGTTATCTCGTTCCATGGTCTGCTCACAGGCATGATGGCCGCCATATCGCCTGACGAAAAACGTAGGGCCAAAGCCATCGCTGCACGCGTCGGTGTCGCTATCCAGGATGAAACATGATGGTGAGATGACGGGTTGCGGTTGGCATGTAGATCACCTTCGCCTTGATTGTTTTCTTGGGTGGTCTACAAATAAACCGGCCGGCGGCCAGTAGCGGCAAGCTTGCAGAATTTAAGGGAGGATAGATATGCTTCCAGAAAAGATCACTTTGCCCGCCAGCTTAATCGATAGCACATACGTCATAGCAGTTGATGGGCCCGTGCCAATTTCTATCGATTCTGGTGTGCTGAAAGTGTATGCGGGTTCGCCTGATCGCCCACTTCCATCTGCTGAGGGCACACTGGAACTCTTGAAGGCAGGCATTCCGCCTGTCGAGCCGATGACTATCGGGTTGTCGACGTTCTGGTTGGCCGATGGCCGGCAGATCTTCGTCTGTACTGAGCTTGCGGAGAACAAAGGCAAATCGGTTACCAATGCCTGGCCTGAATTGGCCGAAAAGATCCTGCACCTCGCCGGTGATGTGCCACCGCAGCGAGCAGTATTTGTCGAACACTATTTTGGCGGCTCATACGATGTCGGCCAATGCGGCCTGGATTATCCAGAGACATTCGATCTTGTGGAAATCGAGTGGGATGGCAGTCGTGCGGTTGGAAACGGATGGAAGAGCCTTAAACTTGGTTTCCGATGAGGTCATTGAAGATGCTTCATCTCGAGCAGCATAAAGCCGCTCTTAATATGCTCAAGGGGGCGTATCAGAAATTTTGTGTTGAGGCGGAGAGCGACTTTTTCACGGCGCCGCCGCCGGCCCTTGTATGGCCGGGGGCGAGCGGCGCGGTGGGAAAGTCGGTGGTCATTCTATCCCCGGGCCTCGGTAAAGCGTTCGGCATAGAGGAGGGCGAATTGATTCATCGCGGCCTTCCATTCCTTGGCGGCCTTGCCCCAGTCGGCCGTGATGTTGCGCAGCGCCAGCCAGAGCAGCTTGATTGCGGCCTCGTCGCTGGGAAAGTGGCCGCGGGTCTTGATGATCTTGCGCAGGCGCATATGCAGGCTCTCGATGGCGTTCGTCGTGTAGATCACGCGGCGGATGTCTGGCGGGAAGGCGAAGAACGGGATCACCCGCTCCCAGTTGCGGTGCCAGGCGGCCGCGATGGTCGGATGCTTCTGGCCCCATTCGCCATTCTCGAAGGCGGCCAACGCTTCGCGGGCTGCCGCTTCGATCGGTGCCGTATAGACCGGGCGCAGGGCGGCGGCCACCGCCTTGCGGTTCGTCCAGCTGACATAGTCGAGCGAATTGCGGATCAGATGCACGATGCAGGTTTGCACCGTCGCCAGCGGAAACGCCGTTTCGATGGACTCCGGGAACCCCTTTAAACCATCGACCACGGCAATCAGGATGTCCTGCACGCCCCGGTTGCGCAGCTCGTTGAAGACTTTGAGCCAGAACTTGGCGCCTTCCGTCTGCTCGATCCACAGCCCGAGCACATCGCGGCTGCCGTCGGGCAGCACGCCCAGGGCCAGATAGACCGCTTTGTTCCTGACCGTGCCCTCATCGCGAATCTTGACACGCAGGCAATCAAAGAACACCACCGGATACATCGGCTCAAGCGGCCGGTTCTGCCATTCCGTCACCTCAGCCATCACTGCGTCGGTGACGTCGGAGATGAACTGGGGCGAGACTTCGACGGCGTACATTTCCAGCAGATGCCCCTGAATCTCGCGTACGCTCATGCCCCGGGCGTACATGGAAACGATCTTGTCGTCGAAGCCGGTGAAGCGCCGCTCGTGCTTGCCGATGATCTGCGGCTCGAAACTGCCCATCCGGTCGCGGGGAATGTCCAGTGTCAGCGGCCCGTCATCGGTCAGCACGGTCTTGGGACTGCTGCCGTTGCGGTGGTTGCCGGCTTCCGCGGGCGCTTCGCCCTTGGCGTAGCCCAGATGGTGGGTCAGTTCGGCGTTCAGCGCCCGTTCCAGCAGCGCTTTCTTGATTTGCCGGAAGATCGATTCGACGCCTTCGGCCGTCATCGGCCCAGGGATCAGTTCCTCCAGCACTTCCCGCTTGATTTGATACGGCGCCTCAACCACCGGCGCTACTTTCGTCTTCTTGATGCTCGGCATACCGCCTCCTTTCAGGTCTCATGGTATGCCTCACACACAAAATTCTGGATAGGCTCGGTTTCAGAGGACATTTAGTCCTTCCTGAATTGCATAGATCTTCTGTTCTCGGACCCTTTTTTGTGCGCCCGGCACGGGCGCACTCTTGGAAGTGAAAGTCCTCCCGTAAGTTGATCACAGCGAACGAAGCGCAACTGCAAAGCCAACTTTTGCTTTATCTCCACTGCCCTTTATGGACATTTGCGCTTGCTTTTATGCAGCGCATTTTTTCCTGAAATACTCCTCCATAGTTGGCAAACTGTCCTCGTCATCAATACGAGTCTTCTCATGGACGACGCAGCAATCAGAGACCACCTGCGGGAAATTATCCGCGACTACTGGGGAATGAGCATGAAGGAAATCGAGCACGTTACTGGCTTTTCGCGCCGGATGCTCCAGAAAAATCTGAACGCCATGCTGGCTGCCAAAACTGTCATCCAGGAGGCGGGACGCTATGTTGCCCGCTGACACTTTTCCCAGTGAAGCACGTGTCATTGTCCCCGATGATCACGAGCGACTGATCGATGTAGCCACTAGAGCCGTCCGGGACGGAATGTTTGTGATTCACAATGGCTCCCGGGTAATCGTGTGCTCCATCATCCCGGTGGGTTGGAAAAAGCTGGCCATCGTGGATAAGGGCATGGTGAATCGCCACAAACTTCGTTTAACCCCGAGTCTGGAGCGGCATTCCCTCCATTGCCACCAATGACAACGGCACCCAGATTTAGGCCGCCATGGAAAATACCCTCTTCTTCACCTCGCTTACTGCTGTGCAGCAGCGCAAATTCATGGCTTATGCCGAGGCTTACAGTCGCGCTTACGAAAAAAGTCTTGGCTGCACCGACCCTCATATTCTCTCGCTCCCGCATCATAAGCGGGTAGCCTTAAACAACGCACTGGCCCTCGAAGTACGTTTCCTCGAGGAATTTGCGCCAGCTGTCGTTGCTGCGTCAAAGCTCCCTGGAACGTCCCGCCACGACATCGCTACGGTGATGTTTGAGTGCTATCCTGATCTGGCCTATGTCATGTACCAGGGGCGAATGGACGTGCTCTGCGATATCGGTCTCCGACTGATGGTCTATCATCAGCGGATACGTTACTTCCAGACCACCGATGCCCTGGAATCGATGCTTCACGATACGGACTTTGGTCAGGATATACCAGCTGAATGGTTTCGCCCTCCCTTCGATGAGATCTACATCGAATTCGGCGAGCACCGCCACTTCCCGGCCAATATGTTCGACCCCTCGTCTGGTGAGCATGTGGTCGAAGGGTGTTACCTGTTTTGGGTATCCGATTTCCATGATTGAAACGGGTTCATAGCTCGCCGTTCTCGATCATGCGGATGAGGGTTGATATATCAACGCCGTAATTCTTCTCTGGCCTCTCCGATTCTGTTGATTTCGGGACGTATGGCTTCGGCTCAGGTGGTGGTTTCGGTGTCATCCGTGCAAAGGAATCGCACATCTCGAAGTGCTTGATGTTGCCGGGTAGTCCGTAACCCATTTCAACTGGCTCAGGCTCACGCCTGCGCTCGAACTTGGGCCGCGATAGCTTGTGTTTGTGCGCGCCCTCGGCAAACAGAATCTTGGCGCGTAGCGCCTCGAACGAGTAGCCACGCCCCAGCCGGTTCATGACCCGTATCAGGCTGTTCAAGCTCTCTGTGTAGGCGTTGGTGACGGGGTGATTGAAGTAATTGAGGATGGGCATCGTCCAGTTGCCCCATGCTCGCTCGATGTCGGCAAAGGCGTCAGCGATTTCGGACGGGATGCTTTTCTGCCACTGGATGAACTTGGCCTGCGCCTCGCCGGGCGATTCAGCGTCGTAGATACCAAAGAACTCCTCCTTGAGCCGGTAGGCAACGCCTAGCTCCGGGTAATTCTTCGTCCAGCCGTCAAGGTTCACTCGCTCTTGGTCATTCAGATCGCGTTCCCGCTTCAGTAGCACAAAGCGGTCGTGCATCAGGCCACGACGCTGTTTCGGCGTCAGTGATTCGCGCAGACGCTTCCTGACACGCTCCATTGCATCGTTTGCCATCCGGACGACGTGGAACTTGTCCACCACGATCTCGGCTTGTGGAATGACAGCACGGACGGCATCGCGGTACGGTGTCCACATGTCCATCACCACGTACTGGATGCGTTCCTTGCCTTCCAGATGGTGCAGGAAGCGCACCACGGTATCCTTGTTCCGGTTCGGCAGTAGTTCGACGATGGTGTTGTTCTGGATGTTGGCAATGACGCCACGAGGCTTGATGAGGTGGATTTCGTCGATACCCATCCACTTTGGCGTCTCGAAGCGGATGGTTTTTTCCAACTCGTTCACGTAGTCTCTGAACACCGCCCGGACAGTGAACTCCGTGCAGCCGACTTCTTCCGCAATGCTGGCAAAGGTGCGCTTGATGGCCTGCTTGCCCATCCATTGCGCAAGCCGCTTGGTCATTAGCCGCTTCTCGTCGATCTCGGGCAGTGCCTCATAGAAGGTCTTGTCACAGTTACGGCAGCGGTAGCGACGGGTGTCGATGTAGAGTCCGACACGCCGACCGTGCATGGGCAGGTCTTTGACCATCTGCTCGCGGCGACCAAAGCCAACGAGGTTCGCAGACTGGCAGTGCGGACAGGACGTTGGCGCTTCCAGCGTTTCAACATCGATGTGGTAGTCGTGCTCGTTCTCTTGAATGCCCAAGACCTTGTAGCAGGGCAGGTTGAGGATGTTGGCGGGCATGGTTATGACTCACCGTTCGGTGGTTATCGAACGCATCCCTGCTGGCACCGGCGCGCGATTTCAGCTTCAATGATTTCGTCGGCCGCAATTCTGACCTTGGCGACGATACTGGTCCGCTTCCTGGAGTCATGCTCTCGATGGGCCTGCTTCACTAGCTCAGCAAGCGCCTTGTGCTCGGCCAAACTGGCGTCATACTCAGGCAGGCTCACATGCTTGAAGATGTCGCCCATATTGGTTGCCACGTTGTGCGCCTCGATCATCTCCTTGACGATCTCCGAGTGCAGCAATCCGCACAAATAAAAGGCTGGCTCCGGTTGATCGAAGTCCGCAAAGTAGAGCTTGTGGTCAGGGACATAAACACGCGACCCGTAGCCCGGCACAGACCCAGACGCCACGACGGCCGCAGAAAAATCGCCCGTCATCTCGGCCCAAATGACCTTGTAGGGTGCGAAGGTGTAGTCGCCCACGTTGTAGATTGCGAAGAAGGGAGCACCCTTCATGCGCGTCTTGAAGGTGGAACGCGACTCCAAAAGTGACTTGTAGGCTTTGAAAAACTTGAATGTCTTGGGATTCGTGTGACTGTTGTAGCGCGCCGCAGCGCTGTCCAACGATGCCCGGTCAATGCCCTTATTAGGCACGAACGCATAGAGTGTGTTCTCCGGCAGGAAATAGCATGGATGGAGGTCGCCTGCGCCCTTTGCCAGGGGAAACAAGCTCTCAGCCTCAACCCAGAATTCGCGCGGCTGCCCCAAGTCGGTTTTGCCTTCATGTGGCCGAGTTCGCACCTTTACCGTCTTTGTCGCAGGGTTCGAGTCAATGACATCCACAAAATAGACGCCATTCAGGTCAGTCGTGATGCCCTTACGGCCGTTGACCCAAGTAGAGGGGCCAAACATCGGCTGACATGCGGCGAAGTGCCCCGGCTTCATGATGGCCCAAGGAGCCCCCTCCATAATCTGCGAGACGGGATTGGCTTCCATCTGGATCACATCCACAAGATCAGCCACCTCTGCACGATGTAGACGTGGGTCGATTGCCTTCAGGCGAGCCACTTGACCGCCGCGCCCCTTCTTCGGATTGCCTGCGTTGTCGGTCTTGGGCTTGCCAAGCCAGACCCGGTAGTCCAACGGATAGCGGGGCGCGCCCCCTATCTTCTTCGTGAACATGGCGACAGCCGTTTTATTCGCCGCGTCTGGAAACGGCTTTAGCTCCTTCATGTCATCGATGGAGATGGGCACCAAGCGGTCGGTCGCATTGATGCGGAAACGCCGAAAGCCTTGCGACGAAGGCGACTGGAACACCGTCTGCGTGATGACAAACACCAACCGTCCATCTTCGACCAGCCACTTATCAGCCGTCGTGTAGGTAATGATGGCGGAAATGTCTAATTCGTTGCCACCGTGGAACTTGGTGTCCGAGAAGATGGCGTACTTTTCGCAGGTGGGCTTAACTCGGTTCCGGTATGCCTCTGGGAGATTCGACCATCGTACCCAAGGCGGATTACCCACAATGGCATCAAACTGTCCGGCAGTAGCTGACCAAAAGAAGTTGCGCACAATCCTGAACCAAATGCCGTTCCAGTTCTGCCGATGCAGTGCGAGCACTTGGTCATAGGTTGTCTTGAGGTGGTCATTCCACTCATCGGCCTGCGCCTTGCTCAGTATCTTGGCTTTCACCAGCGCCTTAGAGACGAGCGGGAATTCAGTGTCGTTTTCAACCTCTTCTCCCATGAGCTGGAATACTTTGTCGAGCAACACGCGATCACGCGCCAAATCGGCAGGTAGAACAACTTGCAGATTTGCTTGCTGACTGCCAATGCTGTACTCAACCACCTTTTGATCGCCGTCAGGGTGGGGGGCAGGGGAGTACACAGCATCAGCCAAGAGAACAGGAATATCAACGTCTTTACCCTTGCACTGCTGCAACAGGTCTGCGATAGCGATCAAGAAGTTGACGCGAGAGGATTGCACAGCAAGTGGGTTGAGGTCGAAGCCCCAGACCGTCGTGGTCAGCATGTCCACGGTCTGCTCAGCAGTCCATCCCGCCGTCAGCGCTGCTAGGCGCTTCTGCTCAATAGCCTCCAGCAAGAACGAACCCGACCCGCATGTCGGGTCAAGTAGCCGAGCAGCAAGCCACTCGTTTCGCTTGTAGCCGAGCTTGGCCACAGAGTGCTCGACCAACCAGTCCGGCGTGTAGAACTCGCCAAGGCTCTTGCGCAATTCCTCCGGCACCAAGTCCTGATAGAAGTCACGCAAAACATCGCGCGAGTGCCCGGTCTTCTTGATGGTATCGAAGCGATAGACCGAAAGCTTGGCCAGCAAGGTGCGAAGCGCCGAACACATCGACGCGCGGATCGCTTTTTTGGTTGTGGCATCCAGATACCAACTAAAGATGGCTTCTTCGACGAAGCCATGCAAACCGACTGCGTTGAAAAACCCGCCGCTCTCGATATCCGAGCGTAGGGCCTCAATCAAAGCCTTGTCCGATCTGAGAGCCAGTAGCTCATGGATCAGGGAAGTGCTTGACGCCATGCCATGTGCAGCCACGATCTCGGCCGCGATTAGCTTCATCAGCAGAGAATGAAAGGTGTGGGTAACGAAAAGCTTGGCCGGCAAATCAATGGCGGCTGGTCCTGCGAAGTCAAATCCCAATGACCCATTGATCTTCTTGCGCTGTTGAATGCTGAGGTCAGCAGCCTGCCCATACAAGGCTGCCCATTCCTCGAAGAGCATCTTGATTTTGCGGTTGCCGGGCTGTCCAAGAGCATCAGCAAGAGCATTGGACAGTTCCTGCATGAACTCGCGGCCTGTCTCGGATAGATGCCCAAAGTCCTCGGCCAGGTTCTCCGATGTGACGGCTCGCCGGAAATTGGCTCTCAGCGCATCGACCACCATCTGGAAGGCAATGGTCGAGAACGGCATCAGTGGCTGGTGAAATATCTTGCCGTCTTGGACTTGCGCAAAACCCACATGATCGCCGTCGATGGCGATACCGATGTAGTCCTTCTCATCCAGCCCTTGCTCAGCAGCCAAGCGCGAAATGTATTTCAAGAGACGACCATCGGTTGCCTCGATGAACTTCGGACTTGCCTCACTCCCCTTGAAGAGACCGGGGCCTTTGAACTCGATGACGACGTTGTTGTAGCTGGAGTCGCGCTTGGCCCGCTCCGCGTCCAAGTCGATCTGCAATGCCTCTTCAAGCCCCCTCATCCATGCGTGGCGTACTTCCTCCTCGTTGCTCCACTGCTTGCGGCGGCGATTGATGAGGTCGTAGCCCTTTTTGGTATTGGCATCCATTCTTGTTCTTCTATCTTCAGCTATGCGGTTTTCGCCCCAATGTTCCCCGCATCCGGGTGACACCCCGCGAGGAAAGCCATCAGCCTTCGAGCACCGACGCATCCCATACAAACTCCGGCAGCATCTTGTGGAAGCGGAATCAGACGCGCTCAATCGAGTGTGCCGGGATAGAAGCTGGCACTGCCGACCTGTCCCACCGGAAGCCAAGAGCGTCAAAGAGAGTCATGTCGCAGCACCTATCAATCATTTAACACGGTTTTATGATAACGCGACATCACGCCAGCGTCAATCACAAAACACGATGTGTCGATAACCAGCAGCAAGCCTAACGACACCACATTTCAATCACGGAAATCGGATACCCCCTGTTTTCTGGCTTGACGCACTCTCTTTACGGCCAAGAACTGGTTCGAGGGTTCGACCTCATCATTTTTGGCAGTCCGGTCGGGAAAAGCGGTGTCATGGACGATTGCTTCACTCACCTGGGGTTGCCCTTCAGCGACGAGAAGATGCCGATCTCGGCCCTGGTGGACCAGGTTGTCGACCATTACCGGGCGCGCTCCGACTTCCCCAACGCGCAGGTCGTCAGGCCCGTGATCGAGCACGTTGCTAAGGTCCTAGTGTACCTCGGAACCAAAGAGGCCCGTCAGCGCGAGGTTCGTGAGGGCACCGAGGCGATCAAGCGGATTTCCGGCCTCAAATCGTCAGCAAAGCGTGAAGCGTGAGAAAGCGGCGCGTCAGGCCGCCAGGCTCTACGACCGCATTGTGGTAGGCCCGTGCAACCTGCCGTCCGAACTGGACGCTATCCAGGCTATCCGCGCCGCTGGCGTCCGCCCCCATATCCGTCGTGGCCACTTCCGCGCCCAGCCTTACGGTCCGCAGCATTCCCTGCGGCGCCCGCAGTGGATTCAACCGATGCTGATTGGTCGCGAACACTTTGCTGGAACGGCCCTGCCAAGCTACGTCATTCGGTAGGTCGCCGATGCTACGCAAGCTCTCCCAAACCTTCGTTGTTGTCATGCTGTTTGCGTCCTGCTGGCTGACCTATTTCATCCTCCTGGCTGCCAACCTGCCGCTGCTGCAGAAGGTCTTCAAGATGGTCAGCTCCGACGGCGGCTGGCTAACCATCCTTCACCACAAGAACGGCCCCCAACTGATCGGCATGTGCGTCGGGATGGTCCTGGCCGGCAATGTCGCTTGGCTGGTTTCCAAGGTCTTCGAGAAGCGATTCGTCGAAATCTGGGCCCGCCCCCGCCCCTTCGTCTGAAAGACCACCATGATGCGCCGAGCCTTCTTCCCTGTCCGCTTTCTTCTGGCCCTGATGGTGATGCTGGCTTCGTCCTTCGCCAGCGCCACCAACTATCCGGCCAAGATTCAACGGATTGACCTTGAGGGCGGTGCGGCGCTGTATGCGATCAATGACGGACCGGCTACGCTGAAGATTTCCCTGGAGCTGACCAACTCGATCAACGTCTCGTCCGACCAGGCCTGGCCCGTGACGACAACCATCCCGCCGCACAGTCAGAAGACCCTCGCCTTCCTGTTCCCATCGAACCCCGGCATTCCTTTCCAATGGGACTTCAAGCCCACCGTCACGGTCTCCTCGGTGACCAACGACAGCGCCGCCCCGGCCGGCAGCAGCGCGTCCGGGAAGGACATACGGGAGGAAGCCCAGGCGGAGCTACGGCGCCTTCTCGAGCCGGCTGCGCGGATGTCGATGAAACTGAGTGGCAAGCCGTGGCTCGGAGGCGATGGAGCGGCCAAGCCTGCCACCGGGCAAACGATAAACGATGCTCTTCCGTTCCTGCTCCGGGCATATGCGCTCTTTCTGTCGATCACCCTGGGGGCACGGCTACTGGCCGCCCTTCGGATGAAAAACTGGGCCCGTGCAGCTGTTACGTTCATGGCGGCCGCCACCATCGAATATGGCGTGTTGTTCTACCTCGGTGCGGATTTCATCGACCTCCGTAGCTGGCACATCGAAGGCTTCAAGGCATTCGCCATGCATCACGAGTGGTCCGTCCCGATTCTGGCCGGCGTTCTGATCACCTGCTGGGCTACCGCCTACTTCCTGCTCCATGAGGACATGGACCGGACCGTCTATCAAGACTGGCCCCCCAATCCTCGGGACGCGAGGAATACCGTCTACTACAAACCCAAGACCGACAAGATCGGCTGACATCAAGAGGGAGAACACCATGTCCCGTAGAAACGCCAGTCTCTTCGACGCCATGCTCGACATCGCGTCTCTTCTGCCGTGGCAGGCCAGCCTCATCATTGCCGTGGGAGCCTATTTCGGCTTTCACCACCTTGCCTCGGCGCCCCCGCAGGCCTTGGCCGCGGCCGGGGCTCACGACCTGGCCAACAACGTTGGCAAGCAGCTCCTGATGGGGTTGTCGGCGATCCTTCAGTACGTGATCCCGTTCATCTTCGTTCTCGGGGCCGGCATTTCCTTCTTCCGCCGGCGCCGGCAGCGTTCGTTGCACGCCCAGGTGGCGAACCACCCCGGGCACACCGCCCTGGGCGAAATCTCCTGGCAAGACTTCGAGGTCCTGACCGCCGAGGTATTCCGCCGAAAGGGGTATCGCGTGGTCCAGCGTGGTGGGAACGCTCCTGATGGTGGCGTCGATCTGGAGTTGTGGTCCGGACGGGACAAATACCTTGTGCAGTGCAAGCAATGGAAATCCACTCGGGTTGGCGTGGCCACTGTGCGTGAGCTGTACGGCGTTATGGCAGCCGAAGGCGCCGTCGGTGGCTTTGTGGTTGCGGCCGGCGAGTTCACCGCCGATGCGAAGAAGTTTGCCGAGGGGCAAAGTATCGAGCTGGTGTCTGCCAACCTGATGCTGCGGCTGATCGCCCAGACCAACTCGGAAAGCAGCCCCTATCCGGACGAGAAGCCAAGCTGCCCCCGTTGCGGAAGCGAGATGGTGAAGCGATCGGCCACACGCGGGAATATGGCCGGCTCGATGTTCTGGGGCTGCCCGCGGTATCCGGCCTGTACCGGTACGCGCCCGATGGAGTAGCACCCGGGTGGCATCGATGATGGTTCAGTACCTAGAGAAATTCACCACGCGGGCGCCGGCGGCGGCCAATGATCCGGTCCGGCCGTCTTCTCGAGATCCGCTGGAATTCTCGCTCTGCTACAAACTGCGCCGAGACGCCCTGGAAATCACGGCACAGATGCCTGGGGACGGCAACGGCCTGTCGGCCGAAACGCATGCGAAGCGGTTGATCTGGGTCCAGTCCCGACTGCTCGAGGCCATGTGCAGTGATCCCGCCCTGACAGAAAGGCAGCGGTCTGTTCTCATGGCGTTCCACAGCAAAGCTTTGCGAGACCTGATTGCCGATCGCCGGGGGGCCCGGCGCCGGGGCAATTTGAGCCCGATGGTGGCCTAAAGTCGAACCCGGACGCATTTAGGCGTCCATTCCTACGTCCAAGCCCCCGGTTTCGTCTGCTTTTCCCGATTGCCGCCCCCCTCCCCGGCCCTGAAAATGTCGTCTTCGCCTTGACCAGGGCGAGCAACGACTTCGGGCCTATCAGGGAGTATCTGTGGACAGCAAATCGCAAGTGATCCAACCAGGGATCGAATCCTTCTTCTCGTCCAATCGGGGCGAGGCGTACAAGTCTCGCATGCTGCTTTGGGGCTTTGCCCTGATCGGTTTCACGATCTCGATGCTGCGTGCGCCTCACACCGGGACAAACGTCGTCGCAATGGTGATCTCCTTTTTGGTCCTCATCGGCTTGGTGGATTACTTCCTACTTCGGCAGTTTCGTCCTGGGCAACTGGTGATCCAGATCAGCGACGAAGGTATTGAGTCTCCCATGTTGTCCGGGCCGAGGAAGAAACTGTCTTGGAAAGACATCAAAAACGTCTCGATCCAGGTGATCCATGACCAACCCTACCTTGTTTTTGCACTTTCGCCAGATCTGGGCTTGCCGGACAAGAAACACTTCCTGACTGGCATCAATCCCTCTCGGCCGCACATTTCACTTGCAGGACTGGATGCTCAGGCACAGGACCTATTGGCTGAAGCGCTCAGCCGTCACCTGTGCAACCGGAGCGATCAGTCCGTGGTAGACATTACGAATCCTGTCCGCGAGGTCCGCAAGTTCTTAGAAAGCGTGCGTGAGCTCGCCCCAATGCCCTGGGTCACCTCTTTCTTGGTCGTGGCCAACGCAATCGTATGGATCGCCATGGTTGCCTCCGGCGCCAAGATCCTCGGTGCTCCGATCTCGATGCTCTACGAGTGGGGCGCGAACGCTACCTCAGCGGTTCAGAGCGGACAGAGCTGGCGTCTTCTGACCTCGATGTTCCTTCACGGGGACGTTTTTCACTTGGTTATCAATATGGCGGCCCTGGTCAGTGCCGGCTTGATTGTAGAGCGCATCTATGGGCACCTCCTCTACACACTGATTTACTTTGCATCCGGCATTGTTGGCAGTTCGCTCAGCCTTCATTTCGCTTCACAGACCACCGTTGCGGTTGGAGCTTCTGGAGCGATCTTCGGTGTCACCGGTGCCCTGTTCGTTGCGATCTTCCAGCACCGCAAGCGCCTGCCGAACTACTTCAGCAAGCAGATGATCACCAGCTTGAGCTTCTTCATCACTTACTCGATCATTCAAAGCTTGACGAAGACCGGGATCGACACTGCTGCGCATGTTGGTGGCCTGCTGGCTGGTTCCGCGTTGGCGCATCTTCTTCCAGAACGCCTAAATATCGTGGCCTTCCGACAGCAACGTCTTCAACGTGGTGTCATTGGTCTGGCGCTGGCCATACTGACCTCAGTGAGTTTGGTGCATTTCGCACCCGAAGCGAGCGTCGATATCGAGAAGTCAATTCACGGTTCGGCGACAGTAGCTGCCGGTATGAAGCAGTTTGCAGAGCTGATGGAATCGCTCGTTCAGGAGGAAAAAGACGTCGCGGCCGGAAAGATTTCCATCAAGGAAAGCGACGAGCGTAGCCGGAGCGTCTTTGCCCCCAGAATGGCTGAAGTTCTCAAGACCCTCCGCAATGGTTACTTGCCTCCCACCGACCCGCGACTGC
Organism: Sulfuricystis multivorans; assembly: GCF_003966565.1. Lineage (NCBI taxonomy): Bacteria > Pseudomonadati > Pseudomonadota > Betaproteobacteria > Nitrosomonadales > Sterolibacteriaceae > Sulfuricystis > Sulfuricystis multivorans. The sequence continues at coordinate 52,788 of NZ_AP018719.1, forward strand.
CGTTGCTCAAAGCAACGATTCGGATGGGCGAGTTGATGGAGGAGTCGCTTGCCATGCAGTCTGTGTACCAGCCGGGAAGCAACATCCCATTACCGGCTGATCCGGCTAGGGCGGCTGAGATCAAACGAGAGATGGTTGAGGTGATGTCCGCGATCAAAAAGGCCAACAGCCAATAACCGCGATCCTTCCCGGATCTTGATCGGGATAGGGGCGATCAGGATACCTGACCGAGCCCCTCCCACACCGCCCGGCATGCGGGTCCGCACCTGGTGGTTCGAGAAGTTGTCCATCGGCTCGCAGCTTCGCTCCACGCTTCCTCCCCACACTCGGTCACCCTCATGCAGTTGCGCTTCGCTTCGTTCGCTGTGATCAACTTACGGGAGGACTTTCACTTCCAAGAGTGCGCCCGTGCCGGGCGCACACAAAAAAAAAAGCAGCCCTCGGGCTGCTTTTGATTTCTCGTTCCTTAGCGTTTCCGTTTTCTTGTTGAAGCGCAGGAGACTTCGGTGCTGGCGTTCATGTTGATAAAGCGAGCCGATCCGCTCGCGGACAGCTCTTCATGGATAGCTCTGGCAGCGCCTATCAAAGGCGCGAAATACAACCTTGGACCTTCGCGAGCGGCTTGCCAGAACTCATTAATGATGCCATGCCCTTTTTTCATTTCCACATCTCCTTCACAGACTTGAAGGCGGTCACCACCAGGTAGATGATGAACAACCCAGCATCTGCTACAAGAATAGCACGCTCTAGGAAGCTGAGCACCACGATGGTGAACCCATCGATTTGTGCAGCACCCAGGGCGTGGACGAGAAGGGACAGGCCCACAGCGGGAGCGCCAATGATCAAGAAAAGAACGCTACCGATGAAGGTGTGCCCGGCGAACTGGACAATTGGGGTCCAGAAAGACTTCTGATTTTTGTTATGCATAGTGTTCTCCTTTTTGGGGTTGAAAAAAACCCGCCGGAGACCACACAGCATCCCCGTTAGGGACTTGTGCAATCCCCCAACGGGCGGTTAGTTGGCTAGGCTCAGGAATCGAGCTTCGCCAAATTGAGCAGCGTTTCTGCTAAGTCAGCCTGGTCAGCATACTTCATCTTTACAGCTCGCTTACTGCGATAAGCCGCAAGACACAGCGAGTTTAGGACCAAGCCAAGGGAAACCCTTGCAGGGTTAACCTAGCACGGGTTGAGACCCCACACCGCAAGGTGCAGGATGAAATCAGCCTCTATCGCTTGGCTGCTGGCGTTCGTCCTCACGGATCAAAACCGGCGGCTCTTCTTTCTTAAAGAAGAGAAATACTTTCTTGAGTAGCCTGTCCATTCAGGACTGCTCAAGAAAGGCCTCTCCCAGAGGGAAAGGCCAGAAGACAGTCGGGCTTATTCAGCTGTGACCGTCATGTTGCCGTCTGCGTCGAACTTCACGCGGAAGCTGCTATTGCGGAGGTTGGTCTTGTTACGGACGCCTGCATTGTAGAGACACTTCTTAAGGGTTTCTACAGCCGGCTCACCGGACATGATCGCAACCAAGTCGTCAAAGAGAACAGCGTCGAGCTCGTAGTCGGTTTCGCAGTACTTATCGTTGGAGTCGGTGTAGGTCGATGCCTGCCGTAGTACATACCCGGCATGAGTGATGCCCTTGGGTACTAGGAACGTGCGCGAGCCACCCCACTCACCAGATCCAACAGCAACGGCCTCAGTCAGTGGATGCTTAATGCCGGCGATCGTGACCGACAGGTTCTCCATCAATTTCACGTCGCCATCGACCCAGCCACCGCTGAAGTGATCGGTGGCCACCGCGCGGCCGCTTACTTTCACCTCCTCTTCTCCGAGATTCCGCAGGTGCTTTACTGCCCAATGCTGCTCGGGCAGCTCGCTCGAAACGAAAATGACCTTGGCTTTCTCCGCCCACATGAGGCGTGCGAAGTAATCGCCACAGTCTTCCTCGTTGTATTCGCGGAAGAGCATTACCGCTCCAGACACCACTTGGGTTTCCGTTATCTGCTCACTGCACTGATACAGGAAACCGTCACCGTCTTCTACCAGCCTCGGTGTCTCTCCCACATAGGTCAGGACCTCGGTGGGCAAAACTGGCACGTCAGCCATTAGATCGAGACACTCCGCGTGCCTCGCTTTCGACCAGCAGGTCTTTACGAAGTCCGCAGGTGACATCTCCGCCTTTTTTGCTGCCAGATACTCCCGCCAGATCTCCTTCAGGGCCATATTGATATCCTTGGCTGCCTGTTGCGGGTCGATCAGGCTGTCGCGGTCCGGCATGCGCGGCATGTATCGCAGGTGGTCGACATGCACAATCGGGCGGATTTCTTTGCCGTAGTGGGGTGTGAAGCTTGATACATTGACCGGCAGACCCTGGCAGTAGACATAACCATAGGGCACGAACCATGTATTGGAATCGTCATGGATACCAGGGACGTGGATGAACCCAACGGACGTTTGCTTTCCTACCAGATTTGCTTGCGCGTGCGGCCGCGGCAACTCTTCTCCCCGCCAGAAGACGGGAATAGCGAAGCCTTTGGCGTAGATGGCAAGCGCTTGACCTACTTTCTCCGCATCAAGCTTGCAGCCATGCAAAGTGATTCGCGTGCCGCCGATGAAGCTGGACGGCTCGACTGCGATTTTGCGCTTGGCAATCAGATCCTCCGAGGAGAACTGAATCTGCTTGCCTTTGCTTTCGACACGGACGCTCTCGGCGGCAAAACAAACCGAGAAAAAGCCAATGCCGAAAGGGCGTTCGCTATCCATCGTTTCCTGAGACCAGCCCGACTCAGCTACCGTGATGAGCGCACGGAAGTCGGCGATACCGCAGCCGTTGTCCGTGATCGTCAGGGAGGATTCCGAGACGTCGTAATCGAACACGATTGAGCTGGCACCAGCACGCCGGCCGTTCTGCAAACATTCCGCGAGGACGGTGGTCGACGTGCTGAAGAGCGTTTTCAGGTGCTCCAGGAAGCGGGATTCGTTGACGCCGCTGGTGATGCTGTTGCTTTCGAGTGCTGCTTGATTCATGGCAAATCTCCTTGCAAGGAATTTGCGGGCAGCACTCCCCGGCGGGAAATGCCCCCGCAGGGTTGAAGATACCCAAGGCCCTTCGGCCAAAGGAAAAATGCGGTCCATAACGCAGGACGCGCGGGCGTTGGCCTCTCACGAGACAAAACCGATGGTTTTCTTGAATGCCCTGGTCTTGCAGGACGCTCAAGAAAACCGCCCTTGCGGACGGTAAGGAGCGAATCCTTAATGGTCGGTTTGGCTGTATTTCAGCACCTTCGCAAGCATGATTTCGTTGAGTTCGTCTTTAGCATGCTTGATACCGAGATAGCCCCAGCTTTCATCTGCTTCGTCCTCGATGATCCGGCCGGTTGAGCGATCGATCACGTAACACAGCACGCCATAGACGTTGCCGTTCACCCAATCGTTGTACTCCTCGAGGACACCATTGCAGTATTCCACTGCCTTGGCATTCATCAGGGAGTCCAGCGCCTTCCGGTCGATGGGTTTGGAACTTGCCGCGACCATTTGATCGAGCGCTTCACGCCACTTCCAGCCTTTGCCTTCCCCCACCCAGGTTGAACCGTCCAGGGTGAATCTGGCATGCAGCGGATCGGTCTCGCTGCCGAGCGCACCAAACCAGGCAACCTGGCCGATGCCAAGTTCAGAAAGCACATTCGACAGGATATTGTCTATGGCATCCTGATCAGGCACCCACACTGCGGCGGCGCGAGACGTATCCCAAAGGCAATTCATTCCGGTCCCGCTCACAGAGTAGGCGAAGCCGCCGTGCTCATAGATGTCGAGGGGAATGGCCAAGGGATTACCCACTTCGCCAGCTGAGAATGCTTCATCCCAGCAGGCCTCAACCTCAGATTCTGAGATAAGGTCTGCTAGCGGTTGAAGATCATCCTGCAGCTTGCTGTCCAGTCGATTCCAGAAGCGGACGCCGTAGAGAGCGTCTGCTATGTAATCGAGGGCATATTTCCAGCCTTCCTGGTCAATCGCGAACTGAATCACGTTTTCCAGGCTCGCTTTCGATACGGGACGACCGGTAGCACGCAAGCGGTGCATTAGCCGCGTGAGAAGCGAGAGATCGTTGCTGAGCCTTTTCATCACACGCTTCACGATCCGGTCCGTAACGACTTGGCATGAGAAATCCTTGTTGCCATCGCCGTCAAGGCCGAGCGCAGCGTAATAGCTTCGCTGCTCATCAGCATCACCACGCCATTTGCTGGCGTGATAGATGTTGCCGTTGGCCATACCCGGTTCACAGGGATTCAGGTAACTCGAATCCTGGTCATAAGCAAGGCCACCAGCGATGATGATGCCGCGATCGAGGACCACCATGCGTTCTTCGATGTCCGGAGAGATGCGCATGCAGCGGCGAACATCGATGGTGTCTTCGTCCTGATTTTCTCCGGACACCGGAACCTCGCCGATGCTGTAAGACACTTCCACGACTCCGGGCAACGCTTGCGCGCGTGTGGAGAAAGTGGCGTTTTCCAATGCTATGACCGTTTCCGGCCGAAGAACCTTCTTATTTAAAGCAGCTTCTTTGTTGCTAAACATGGGATACCTCCGTTAAACAGGGGCCCATGCTCCCCGGTGGGGAATGTGGCCCCACAAGGGAAAGACGATAGTGATACTCGTCAGTGGCAGGTCATAACGCAGACCAGTTCGCGTCCTCGGACACCCGAGAGAACTAGAAACCCCTATGTCAGTGGGTTATGATCTGTTTGAGGCATTGATTTGCCTCGTATTTCATCACTAGGAGAAAAACGCAATGAATAAATCCGAACTCGTGGACGCCATCGCTGCCGGCGCCGACATTAACAAAGCAGCTGCAGGCAAGATCCTGGACGCATTCATCGACACCATCATAGCTGCCGTCGCCAAGGGCGATCAGGTGACCCTGGTGGGCTTTGGTTCCTTCAAGGCTTCCACCCGGGCTGCGCGCACCGGCAAGAATCCGAAGACCGGCGCCAAGATCAAGATTCCGGCAACCACGGTGCCGAGGTTTTCCGCCGGCGCCGGCTTCAAAGCGGCCGTGGCGAAAAGGAAGAAATAACGCCTCGCTCAGTTTTCCAGGCGGCCTGCATCAGACCGTCTGGAAAACTCCCCGACAAGGACGGGGAGAAGTTGGTGAATCACGTGATTAAGCTGCCTTGAGAGCATTGACACCTTCGAGGACATCCAGCCAGTCAATCCCTTTCCTTCCTTCAGGGATATCGCTAGGTGGGAGTTCTACGCCAGCCTGGATACCGCATTTCCACAGCCGCTCCGCCAACGCCTTTGCAGCTTCCTGCCCATGACCGCTTGGGTGGAATTTGCTCGGGCTGTCTTTGTCAGCAAAAATCGTGACGCGCTTGATGCCCGGAGGAGGAATAAATTCCGCCATCAGGCCGGCCGTAACGGTTGCCCAGCAAGGAATGCCAGTCATTTCCGTCACAGCAAGCGCCGTCTCGATGCCTTCGGCCACCGCGATGGTGTCCATAGCCGGGAAAAGTCTAATGGCCGCACCTTGCAGCGGGCGGTAGCTCGCATGGGGGCACAGCTTCTTCGGCGACTCGACGGGGGCCTTGCGACCATCCTCCGAGAGGAACGTCCGGTGAATGGTCACCGGAGTGCCATCGGGTGCCATCACGCAGGCCATGAAACCTGGGAAGTGTCCGACCAGCTCGCCTTTCTCGTAATAGGCCATCGACGGGTGAAAACGAACGCTCTGGAGATTACGAGGCGGCTTCAGTCCGCGTCCCATCAGGTATATCCAGAACAAACGTGCTTCGTCGCTCTTGATGGAGCGGCCGCCGTTCCAGAGAGCCATGAGACGCTGCCGGATCGCGGCATCTTCACGGGCAGTGTCACGCTTGCGCGTTTCACGACAGACAGGAGTCAACTCGGGCTTTTCACCCAAAATCATCCGACCTATCTCTGACAACGTGTCCTTGAACGTCCAGTCATTCACTGCCCCGATCAGCGCAATACCGTCGGGCCAGTTTCCGCAGGTACAAACACCGCCACCAGTGTCAACAACGTCACGATAGACCCGGAAATCACGAGCCCCTCCATGCATCGGGCAGTCTATATGCACGAGCCCAGGACGATCCAACGCAGGAGATATCGACGGCGCTAGCGTCCGGATGATCCGGTCCCACATGCCAGCGGCTTTGGCCTTGACATCCTTTTTGCAGATGCTTTTCGACATGGTGTTTCCTTTAACAAAGGGCACCATGCCCCCTGTCGGGAGATGGGCCCGACCAGAGGATCCTCACCAAACATCGGTGAGGGCAGCAGCTCATTACGCAGAGCCGTAAGCGTTCTCGGTCACCCGAAAAAACCTTGCTTTTCGCCGCCCCCGTTGGCACAGGAGCGCTGAGAAGCCCCCTCCAGCCGGAAGGGGAAAGGATGCGAACACCTTGAAGTGCAGCGTTAGACCTGCATCGCCAGATCGGCGTAGCAGACCTCGAGCGCAGCTTCACGGTCATCCGCTTCAGCCTGGTAGTAATCACGACGCTCAAGCAACGCCTCAAGAATGGCGTCCACCAAGAAGGTGTAGGCCATCTTGGACGGGTTCTGGTGGCCAGAGCTGTGACGCCACACCACCCGGTACTGCTGATCCGGATAGGCGCGGACTTCGAGGTGATAGTAGTACCGCCAATCACTGCCGACGCGGCACGACCACAACACCGCCCCCTCTTCCGGGATGGAGTTGATGGCGAGCTGGGCCGCTGCTGCCACGGCATCCAGATAGGCGGCTTTAGCGAGGGGAATGACTTTGTTGCCGGACTTCCGCAGCGTGGCGATCATGGGAAAGCTTTTCATGGTGCAACTCCTTGGTAGAGAGGAGCACCACTCCCTGTCGGGAGTTGTGCCCCCGACGGGAACCTCACGAAGGTGAGGGGATAGCTGCTCATAACGCAGAGCAGTAGGCGTTTCCGATCACTCGGGAAAACCGGTCATGCAGCTTTTCGGAGCGTCCTCAACGAAGGCGCTTTGAAAAGCTCCCCAACCAGAGGTCAGGGAGAACTGCCGGGCTCCTCATCAGAACCGCGCGCGAAGAAAGGCGGAGCGAGCGGCGGCGTCAATCGCCATGCGATTACCGATTACCGCCGAGGCAGAACCGACCGTGGAATCGACGATGATGTTGCCAATGCTGTTTTGCTGGGCGCGAACGGCTTCTTGACGCTCTTCCATCGTCTTGTACTGTGCATAGACTTTGGTAAGACGCATCATGACTTCAGGCTTTTTGGCCTCGCGTTGATCTTCGGGATACTGAGCCAGGATCTGATCAGCAGCCTTGTCGATCTCGGCGTTTTCGCGCGCCTTGCGATCTTCTTCGGATTCCTGAGTTACGGCCTCCTTGGCCGCGTCGACGACAGAATGAACACCCTTGCTCAGAAGACGCGAGGCAGCGTCGACGAGAAGTCCGGTCAGCAGGTCGGCACGAGCAGGGGTGCTGGCGACAAGCAGGGCGAAAAGAAGAGACAGGGTGATACGTGCTTTCATGGTGGAACTCCTTCGATAAACGAAAAGGGCACCATGACCCCTGTCGGGGAAGGTGCCCCGATCAGGGAAGTGTCGCCGTGGCGACGGTGAGCGGCTTCGATCACGTCCGAAGCAGTAAGGGACGAGCTGATAACTCAGCCAAGTAAAGGGTCTTCTTTATGCGACCAGTGGTCTCATAAAGAAGACCCCTCGAAAGATCGAAAGGGTCTAATGCTGCAAGTTAACGACGATGTGTGGAAATGACGGATTTTGCATCCCGAAACGCATGGAGCGCAGCAGAAAGCTTGGCACCGACAAATCCAAGGACGAAGCCGAAGAGCACGACTTTTCCAGCAAGCAGAGCCTGTTCAAAAGAATGGCCAGCAACCAGATAGGCGATGCTCAGAGCAGCGATCCAAACTATCATCATAACTTTCATCACAGTGTCTCCTAAAAGGGGACACCGTGATCCCTGTCGGGATGGTGTCCCGACGAGGGTGGATACGCTGGAGCGGAATAGCCCCGTGGGGCTATTCACGCTTGATCCAGCGGCGATCAACTTCTGCAGAGCTGATCTGGGGTTCCATTCTTGATATGCGCAGAACATATCTTCATGACGAGCATAGACCGCGCGCCAAACGAACCCGGCCCAAAGGCCAGCCAAAATTTGGGGAGTCCGATGCAGAGCATCGAAAAAACTGTCACATATGTGACAGGTGACCTGCACCAAGAGGACAGGTCATAATGGCCTACAACCGCAGGCCAGAGTCCGGAAGACGGACGCTTTGTGAAAGCGTCCGCGACCGAAATAGCGGATTGAATATCGACAACCCGTAAGACGCCAGTGAGATTGCACCGGAACAAACATCCTGCAGTGCTGAATCTTTGTTAGTTATTCTATCTATTATCAATTCAGATTGCAAGCCTTTGTATTCGTCCAGTACCTTTGGCACTCTGGGTGATGGGTGAGGAGCCATTGTACTGGGGAGAGGAGTCCTAAGCGATGGTGGGGGATGAGGGTGTTGTAGGCGACCAGCCAGTCGGTAAATCAGCAGAAGCAAGGTTCAAGGTGAAAGGTGAAAGGTGAAAGGTGAAAGGTGTGAAAGAACGAAACCTTGCCTCTTTTGCCTTGCGCCTTGAGTCTTGCTCGTGTATTCGGCATGGGCGTTCATTTTGGGGCTCTTAGGGTAGGTCCAGTAGTGGGTGAGGCCAAAGCGTGTGAGGGTCTGGTGGAAGGCGCCCTTGAACTCCGAGCCGTTGTCGGAGAGGAACAGGAGTTAGCGGGACGTATCTGCAGCAAGCCCTTGCACGAGGGCTTCGGCCACGCGCGCGCTGTAGCGGGCATGCTTGCTTGGCAGGGCCACGGCAAAGGCCGTGGCCGAGACGGGGGCGATGGCGGTGAGCACATAGCGGCGGATGCCATCGCGCACCCGCTCGATGGTGTCTACGGCCCACAGGGTCAGCGGCGCAGGCTTGAGGTCTTGGGGTTTGCGCGCCTTGCGCGCGCAGCGCACGGGTTTGACGCGGCCGCGTGCATCGAGCCGGTGGGGGGTGAGGCGCATCTTGTCCGGCGCGCGGGAGATGATGCGGCCAATGGTGGAAACCGACGGCAGGGCGATACCCTGCTTGGCACACCAGGGGGCAAGCAAAACGTGGAGCTTTTCCTTGCCCAGGTTGGGGTAGAGCGTGCGCAGCCGTCTCATCTCGGCCACCCGCCGCACATCGGTCTTGGGAACCCTGCGCCTTTTGGGTGCGCAGGACTTCGCGGCCAGAGCCGCCGGGTTGCCGCCCGCCTCCTTGAGGGCCCTCTTCCAGCGGTAGAGGGTTCTGCGCGACACCCCGAAGGCATCGACCGTGGCGGCCAGGCCGTGTTTGTCAAAAAACCGCAGAATCTTCAGTCGTTCTTGGGCATCTTTGGGGATCATCCCTGCCTGTGCGTTGCACGCAGACAGGTCCCAAAGATGCCCCAGCTTCGCTATCCGGTAAAACCCCCGAACTCGGTATCCAACGTGCTGAACCCGCATGGCGCTCCTTCCTCCACAAAGGAGTGCCAAAGGTTTCTGAACTTATGCAGCCTTTAATTCGCTCTTTTTGATCAGTTTCATCCATCCATCGCGGACGGGGACTTGGCGGGATGGTCGATCGGTACTTTTTTCAGAAATGCCCTGATCGGTTCCATAAGCTGCCAAGGCATGGACACATCCGCATTCATCGACAAAGAGCTGCGCAACCTGGAGATTCATGGCCGTCTGGCCCTTAAGGATCTGCCCACGTCATCGCGGAACCTGGCACCATCATCCACTCGTAAGGATTTTCAACCATGGCTATTGTGATCAAGGCGTTCATCCTCTGCTCTACCGACAATCCAGAAGAAGCGGAAAATGCTGTGTTCGCGGCCCTCAACAGCGGCGTATTCGAGTCAGCAAATCCAATTCTGGATTTCGTCACTGGCATCGAGCAGACCGTACCGATTACCGACAACTACGAAGAAGGCACCTTCGTGCGCATGGTTCCCTCGGCGTCCCTCCTTCGCACAGCCAATTCCATGCAGTTGCCCTGCTGATCGAAATGCGCGACAGACCCCGCCGTTCAGGGCGGGGAGGGTGTCAATCAAGCATGCGCACCCGACACGCACTACAAGGAATTCGTGGATTTGGTTGGTCGAATGGCTACCGGGTCCCTCGAGTAAGGCCGGTCAAAACCCCAGGGCCTTTTCGAGCCGTGGATCGCCGCCCCGGCTGCGGTTGATTTGAACGATTACTACGCAGAGTAGAACTTATTCCAAACGCGCCTAGGTCAGATCGGTAGTCTTGAAGACGGATCTGAAATCACTGACCGACGTCATGCTCACCGAAGACACCAAACAAGAAATCCGCGACAAGCTGGCTGCCATTTCCAAGGCCATCCCAGGTTTCCGTTCGCGCCCGGCACAGAGAGTGATGATCGCTGAGGTGGCGAAGACTCTGGCCCGCTGTCCTGATCCGGGACTGAGTGTCAGCAAGCCAGTCCCTGGGCAGACCATTTTGGTCATTCAAGGTGGCACCGGTACCGGCAAGTCCCTGGGGTATGGACTGGCCGGCATGGTCATGGCCAAGCGCAAGGGCAAGAAGCTGGTCATTTCCTCGTCGACCATCGCTTTGCAGGAGCAACTGACGATTCGCGATCTCCCCCTCTTCAGCCAGGCAGCAGGTCTCAACGTATCGATCGAGCTCGCCAAGGGCAGGACCCGTTACGTATGTCAATACAAGCTCAATCAGGCGATTGGTGATATGCAGCAGATCGCCATGTTCGACCACAAGGAAGAACGTGCTGGCGCGACTGGCGACGTCGATTCCGACTCGATCCGGAAGGATATCGAGGCTATGGCAAAGGATCTAGCGGAAGGCCGTTGGAATGGCGATCGTGACTTACGGGATGCTGTAACTGATGAGGTATGGAAGTCGATTACTACCGACCGTCATGGCTGTCTCAACCGGATCTGCCCGTTCTACAAAAGCTGCACCCAGATGGCCGCGCGCAAGCGCTTGCGCGATGCTTCGGTGATCGTTGCCAACCACGATCTACTCCTCGCCGACCTTGCTATGGGCGGCGGCAAGATCCTTCCACCTCCGGAGGAATGCTTCTACGTCATCGACGAAGCTCATAGTCTCCCCGAGAAGGCTGTCTCGAGCTTTGCCTCTGGCCACTTCATCAATGCCGAGCGCCGGTCGGCCGAAAAGCTGATCAACCTGGCTACCAATCTTCAGGTAGCACTGGGGTCCGCATATGAGCATACATGTGAGCAGATCCATGATGAGGCTGATCGGCTGCGTTCCGATCTCACTGACGCCTACGGTTTCCTCTCGAGCCTTGCACAGCTGCAACCGTCCATCAAATGTCCTCGTCCAACGATTGAGTTCGAGGATTCTTGCCTCCCTGAGGAGTTCTTCGAGATCGGCGAGAACATCAAGAGCTTGACGAACAGCTTGTCTGGCCTCCTTGACGAGTGCCAGCGCGCCCTCAACGACCAACTCGGCACTGATCGCAGTAAGCAAGCGTTGTTCGAAAAACTGTTGGCCGAGGTCGGCTTCCAGTTGGGTCGGATGGAGGAAGTGCACACTACTTGGAACCTCTTCCTTAAGGAGCCAGGCGAGAACGCCCCGCCGGTGGCCAAGTGGATCGAGGCCATCAGTTTCAAGAAGAACAGCGTCGACTACCAGATCAATGCTTCTCCGGTTTTCGCCGGCGACTACCTTCGCCACCTCCTTTGGGAAAAAGCTGCAGGCGTGGTGTTGACCTCCGCTACGATTACCACCCTGGGGACCTTCGATGATTTCCTTCGTCGAACAGGCCTGGATTCCTACGAAGTTTCGTGCGTAGACCTACCCAGCCCGTTCGACTACGCTACCCAGGGCCTCATCGACATCCCGAAGATGCCGAGCCCCAAGCACTACGAGGCCCATACCAAGGCGGTGGCTGATCGCCTGATCACCGACATGGCTAAGCAGGGCCCTGAAGGGATGTTGGTGCTCTTCACCAGTCGGCGCCAGATGGAAGACATCGCAGGTCGGTTGCCGAAGGATTTGCGTGCTCGGGTCTTGGTTCAAGGCGAGCAGTCTAAGGCCGCGATTATCTCCGCCCATTGTGCTGCCATTGATGCCGGCAAGCCTTCCACAATATTCGGCTTGGCGTCTTTCACGGAGGGCGTTGATCTGCCCTCGAGCTACTGCACCCAGGTCGTGATCACCAAGCTACCGTTCGCTGTCCCCGACAGCCCGGTTCTTCGTACGTTGGCCAGATGGATCGAACGCCGCGGCGGCAATCCCTTCATGGAGATATCGGTACCGGATGCCGCGCGCAAGCTCGAGCAATCCGTCGGTCGCTTGATCCGTAATGAAACCGACCACGGACAAGTGGTTGTTACTGACCCTCGTCTCTGGGAATCCCGCTTTGGTCGCGCGATGCTGCGCGGATTGCCGAACTTCCGCGTAAAGGCGATGGGCAAGGAGGTAAGACTGTGAGCCTGATATTCCCTGTCACCTGGCGACTGCGTGAATGCATGGAGGCTGCCAATATCCATACTGTCACCGAGCTGCACCACCGGATCATGGCTATTGCCCCCGATACAATCAAGTATGCCCAGCTCGCCCGGATCGTACAATCCCCCCCGGCGCGTCTCAACTTGCAAACACTGGCGGTACTGACCATCGTTCTTGGCTGCCGCCCGGGCGACCTCCTGGATCCGCAACCGAACAATCTGGTGACGCGTAATGTGACACGTCAAAGAAAAAAAAGAAACACACGTAGAGGACTGGTATAAGTGAGTCATCCAGCGGCAAAGTTGCTCCGTACCTTACGGACGGCTATGCTAAACAATTTCTTAACCTGCTACTTGCCGATCCCGACAGGGATTTGCTGTGGCCATCAACTAGGAGCACGCTCATGCTAAAGCTGAATACCCGCAGCTCGCTCGCATTGCCTGACCTGCCCACGAGGAGGATTCGCATGCGTTTTCGTAAAAGGAAAAAGAATCATGGACTTTCTGGATAGATTCTTCGGCGCTGTGGTGTCCCACGAGGACGCTGCTCCTGCCCCATACATCGTTCCTCTGCAACGACGTGATTATGCTGCGGCTGTGCCGCTGCTGAAAGCGGCCATGAATAGGGGCGATGCCTGCGCAATGGGTTTTTTTGCTGCCCTGTCTGCCCTCGGTCGCGGTGTCGAGAAGAACCCGCAAGACGCCTGTGCCTGGTTCCGTCAGGCGGCCATTCGGGGTCACGTTCCGTCCCAGGCGGCACTTGGCATGTGCCTGGCCGGAGGCCTCGGCACCTTGGAGGACCGCAAGGAGGCCGCCTATTGGCTGTACCGTGCCGGCAAGGCTGGCAACATGCAGGCCATCGAGGTACTGGGCGCTCTCGCCTATAAGGACAACTCAGTGGTCGGTGAGCATTTCACCGAAGATGAGCTGTGCAAATTGGTAATGCAGATGCGCAAGCAGTCCAAGTGGGCCGGTGCCGCGTCGGCTGTTCCGGCCCAACTACATTGAGCAGGTGGAGCCGAAATGATTGCTGCAAATACTGCTGAGGTCGTCCAACTGACCATTGGTGCCGTGCTCGGTATCGCGGTTTCTTTTAACCTTGACCGGTTCCGTTTGTCCGGGTGGAAGGCGGCGAGCATCGTCGCTGCCTTCCTCTTCACCTTCCTGGTCCTCTCTGATCTGCTGATCAACTAGCGCGGGACGCTTCTTCCAGGCCTTTGTTGTCCTGGCAGTGGCAGTCCCCGCTTTTCCCATCCATGCCGAAACGGCAGCGTCCTAGGCGGACGCATTTCTGGCTACAGAAGACCATGGGCGATCGACAGTCTAAGAGCCAATAGAACACGATCATCACGAACGGCGGGCCGATCAGCAGCGCATCTTTCATGCACGCACCCCCGAGCTGCCAGACCTTGCCGGACGCCGCCGGCGTCATCAAAGCAATCCCGATATCCGACAGCAATAGCGTCAGCGTGGCCACCAAGCCAAAACGTGGCCACGGCCAGTTCTCCAGCGGCTTTTGCCCAGATAGCCGCCAGACGGCATACCCTGCTAGGAAGATCATGAAGGGTGCGAGGAGTGCGTAGCCCGGGAGCCCTGCAGCTCCGTCGGTGACCATCCTGGTTTTCAACACGGCAAGCTGCCCAGCGACTAGCCCCAACACAATGAGTGGATCCATCCAGCCGATCGTCCGCCTCCGAATGCAATGCACCAGGCAGACGAGCAGGTAGAGTGGGACTGCCAGCATCGATGGGATCGAGCGCGTAGTGATGGCTAGATCGCCATGTAAGAACAGGATGAGAGGAGGAGCTTCGCAAAATACCATCGGGCCATTATGCAACAGCTCTGTTGCCATGACCGGCGGCAACCGGACGGAATTTAAGTGGCCCGTCCGCGCCGGACAGGCTCAGCGATGGACGTGGAATTCTGCTGTTCTGAGCGGTTTCGCGGTTCCGTAGAATTTCCAGAAATGGCTATGCCTCCTGCGTAGGATGGGCAGCAGTTACCGACTGCACCGAACCGACGAAGGAGAATCCCATGGTCATTTGTCCGAAAAAAATCAGCCCGGATGATGCCGACTGGCAGCAGGCCTGCGCCCTTATGCAGGTCCTCGCCCTCGACCCGCGCCGCCCACAAAACCGGGCCGCTCGCCATCTTGGACGATATTTCGAGTCAGCTGATGACATTCTCGAACGCCCCAATATCTGGGTCAATCACAAACTGATCCCTGCTCCCTACTTCAGCTATTACTTGCAATTCAACGTGGCGGTCTCTGTCATCGGACAAATTCCTATTGACGACGAACAACAAATTACAGAATTCAGGCGAGTAGTGAATTCGGCCCTGCGCAACGAACTGACCACAGCGATACGCAAGTCCTGGGAAGCCAACGAACAGCGCCTTGTGGTGCTGCGGAAAGCGTATAACCAGTACCCGCAACCCGATGATGCTACTGCAAACGATAAAGTCATGGAGCTTCTTGCGGTAGCTGCCGCTGAATCAGCGAAAGCCCAGCGTTACTACATGGCCGTTCGTGATCAGATTGAAGCTCCTCGCCGTTACGATGGAGTTGCACGGCCTAGCCTATCCCGGCATGAAGAGGTCTTGGCAGGTTTAATTCGGCTGGGAACGATGTTCCTGCAGGCTGCCTGAAATGATGAGCGCATCCCAATCTGTCCCTGTGGTCAGCAAACCATCCCTGGGCGCTACAGCCTTGGAGGTCTGGCGCACCTGGCGGTCCCTCGGCTGGCAAGGTCTGCCGTGCTACGGCAACGCCCTTGGCTTGGGCGAATTTACTTGGATGCAGGGTGGCCAGCTGCACAAGGTTCTGAATGTCTATCTGACCCGTCCCGCTACCCAGTCCGAGGTAGATGAGGTGTGGGATTGTTTATTGTCGGGCGCACTACGTATCTACACCCGCCGCAACAGGGTCGGCGTGAGTTGCTTGCCAGTGACCATCCTGCACGAGATGACGGGTAATCCATTGCCATCAGGACTATCGGAATGAGCCAGGAAACCGAGGTTCTTGCCCTTCTCGACGACGAGACAGCGGCGCTTGCCCTCTATACGCCCCTCAACGCTCTATTCGCCGAATACCAGAAGTTGCGAGCCGACATTGAGCAGATCTCCGGCTACGTTGCAGGCGCGTCGGATGTCATGTGCTATTTCCTCGCGGGGGCGCAGAAGGAACGTAGTGTCGGGCATTACACGGCAACGGAGCTGTTTGCCGCCGGTCCCGCTATCCGCGCCTTGGATTCGTATTTCTGGTCCCGCGCAATGAAGCTCACGGACGTCCTGGACTTGATGCCGGCAGAGGTACGCAACGAATGGACTCGCCAGATACGAGCGCACGAAACGCCTCCATTCGAGCCTGCCAGTGTTCGAGCTACCTTGCAGACCATGATCGCCAGTCGTGCCAAGTTCTTTGCGGACAGGGTGGAAGGTCTTTTCTACAATCTCAGCGACCGCCATGCCACGAACAGTCCAGAGGGATTCTGCAAGCGAATGATCCTCTCGGGGATGTTGACCTACTTCGGTTCGCTTTGTTACGACCGCTGCAATTTGGTCCATGACCTACGGTGCGTGATAGCCAAGTTCTCAGGCCGCGGAGAGCCGCCGGCGATGCTCACCGCTCGGGCGATGGAAGGCATCTACCGGGCTGGCAACTTCGGCGTCTGGTACGAGTTCGACGGCGGCGCAATCAGAGTAAGACTCTACAAAGTTGGCACTTGCCATATTGAGATTCATCCGGATGTTGCCTACCGATTGAATATGGTCCTAGCCTGGCGCAATCCTACTGCCATCCCCGTCCGGTTTCGCAAGGTACCTGCCAGAGATAAAGTCGATCGCCCTCTGCACCATGGGCTAGCTCACTTTGACGTTATCTCCAGCATCGGCGATGGGGTATTCTCCCCGGACGGTCGGCGGGTATTTTTTACATCGCCAGTGCCTGCAAGTGTTGCAGATTTTCTGTGCCGTCATGGAGGGCAGCAGACCGAGAACAGTTGGCAATTCCACTACGACTTTAGGTCTGCCTTTCACGAAATGGAGCGCACTGGACGGATGCCAAAAGCTTCCTCTAACGGGTAAGCACGAAACGGACCGAGGCAGACAGATTCCCGAGGGGAGACGCCCGAAAGGGCGCGTAACGAGGCCCGTAAGGGCACTGGCAAGAGAAAAGCAGTATTTGTATGCTTTAAATAGATGCCGCCATATTTGCTGCTTTCTTGATCAAGGCCGAGCTCCGATGGCGTCAAGACAGTGCCTCCCAAGGCACGACGACAACAACCCCTGCGAGGTAATCGTCCGATTGAATGGACTCAGCTTCTCGTGCAATCACAGTAGCGATTTCATTGATGAGATGCGGGCTATCCTTGACCTCTTCCCAAAAGACCAGGTATTTGGCGCCCGGCACGGGCACCACTTCGAGGTGGCCGCCCACGAGATCCTTAAGCAGTTGAAGGCGCTGTTTCTCGTCATCCGGCAATTCGCGGCTATTGATTTCGCCGCCCGGGTAAAGGATGATTGCCTGCATCTTGCCCTCGTCAGGCAAAGACGTACTGTCCGGACGCATCCTTAATAGGACGGAAGCCCCGTATTTTCGGAAAGACACTTCGGGAAGTGAGCTTGTCCTTAACAACCGTTAAGCCTTGGCGAAGAAAGATTCTCGTGTGGTTTTTCATAAACACCTCGCTAGGAAACCCGCGACTTCAGTCGGGGGGTAATTGACGGCGGTTACGAGAGGGCTGATATGATGGTGTCTGCGCTCTTCGGGCCAAGGCCTTTTACTTGAAGCAACTCCTCTCTGGTTGCAGAAAACACGGCGCGTGGCGTGCCGAAATGGGCAAGTAGCGCCTGGGCCAGCTTTGGCCCGACACCAGGGAGGCCCTCCAGGATGTACTGGGCCGCTGTCAGTCCTTTCGGTTTGGCTCGAAGGGGTATCTCGTAACCCAGTCCGTTCTGAACATGGAGCGCCATGCGGTGAAGGATGAAAGGGGTTCGCGCCAGGGACGGCGAGTGGATCAGCGATGCACCCGAGAGCAAGGAAATGTAGGACAAGGCGCCATCCAGGGATTCCGGGCTGATTGCCGAGCGCGTCTCGTAGATGTTGCCTTCAACCAGGACGATTGCCCGCTCATACTCGATGACCATGCGGGCCAGTTGATCAAACAGCCTCCCCTCCATGAGACTGATCACGAAGTCGCTGGCAGCCTTGCGCTCGACAGCGACGCTCGTTCCAATGAGATAGTCGCCGCTGGTCAGTTCTGCCTGCTCAAGAGACACGCCGGGGATGTTCTTTAGCTTGAGGGCAATACCAGAACGTGTTTCCCGGCTGTCGACGGTGATGATGACGGGCTTGATACCGTCCTTTGTTGATTTTTCGATCATGCGAAAGAGGCGTACGTCCTCGCCGTGCAAGGACAATCGATTATTTTGGGATTATCGTGGATGGAGCTGCCTTGCTCTATACGGAAATGCAGTTTGATTCCGCAGGTTAGACGGAGGAATGGATCTGCTGGCCTATAGGACAGCAAACAAACGCATCTCGTGCAATGGCACGCCACGCTATCTATCAGGCTTTACCCTCCGTTGCCGCCGTGTAGCCCCAACCTAGATCACGAAACATCTTTATGCCGCGCTCGGTGACGCGCCAGCCGCGCTTCTTGGCGCGAGGCTCATATTCTTCGACTAAGAATTCCGGTACAGGCCCCCAGTGGCCAAGCGGAATCATGCTGAATTCGGTTTTGCCGATCAGTTCATCGTTGAAGAACTCAACCAGCATTTCCTTGCCAATGCGGTTGATGATCTTGCCGACACGACCGGCGTCTGGATGGTTGCTCTCTGGATGCAGCACAACAAAGCATCCTGGCTGGAACAACGCTTCCTGTTCATTCGTGAGTTTGAGATCAGTTTCCATAGTGCGCTCCACATTCAAAAGGGCACTGCTCCAACGAGTGGCAGAAACCATTAAGTTGATGATTATTTACAGGTTAATCCTATCAGGTCGCATGACAGCATTCTGGTTTTTTCTGATCTCTTTCTCAGTAACGGATCTGGTAATCCTCACCATGAGAGAAGCGTCTGTTCCAGTGCTCCAGGTAGCCTTTAGCTAGCTCGGTGTTCCTCCAAATCACCATTACGTTCTCGCTGTTCTTGCCCGCGGCGGCATCGCTGTAGTTGAAACTTCCCGTTTCAACGGTTTCCCTATCTACAATGATTACCTTGTCATGGTGGATGGGGTAGAGCGATATCGTCCTGACACGACAGCCAGCATTTACTAGGGCGGAGAGGGCAGCGCGTGCCTTGCCTGACTTGTCTTCGGCGACATTGCTCTTGTAATCGGAGACGATAGCAACATCAACGCCCCTATGACGTGCAGCGATTAAAGCCCTTACCACCTGCGCTGAAGTCAAAGAGTAGGTCATCATGCGGATTTCGGAGCGAGCCGAGTCAATGACCTTCAGGACCAATCTTTCGGCTCCCTCATGCGGGCTAAATGCGTATTCGATTGTTCCATTATGCTGAACCGTTGAGGAATGATCTCCGATTTCCTGGGCAGACTTTTCGACTACCTTCAGCCAGTTGGCTGCGCTGGCCTGGACAGCGAAGAGGACGAATGTAAGGGCGGCTGCCCTGAGTACGGCATGCTTCATGTTGTTACCTTTCGAGATGGCACCATTTGCGTGGCGGAATGGTTTCGCTCCTTGCCATTGGCTTTGCGGAGGGTGATCAGGTCTTGGTGCCAGGCGACCACTTATGTCGGCCATCGCCAGGCTGACCGATGACGGAGATCCTTCACATCTCTTTTCGTGTGTATATAATTAAAAACGAAAGCACTTCACTTTGGCGCCCTCCCTGGCCTCTGGCTACCAGCGCCGTTAAGCATCATTACCACTCGAAATTCAAAATGAGAAGGGGTAAGTCACATGAGAAAGAGTAAGACACATCAGGTTCTCGAAGCGATTAAGGCGGGTGGTCTCAAGGCTGGCGAGCAGAAAGCCACCGAACTCGGTCTCGGCTTTTACTACAGCCAGTTCCCCGGACACTTCGAGTTGTGGGCCGTCCGTAATGGCAGGTGGGTTCGCCAGATATACGCATCGTGACACCTACCCTGGCTCGGCCTGGATTTTTTCTTGAGTCATGCGTATGGTCAATCACTCAAACCGAGGTTGGCGCTCTCGCTGGTCCGTTGACCTGGAAACTGCCACAGCCACGCACTGCGATGGCTGGGTGTTCAAGTTCTTCCCAGCTACTGACCAGGCAGGTGCTTTCGACGGCCAATGCGTCGTTCAACCATCGCCACTGACCAAAGAGCACGTAGCGCAAGCATCACGCATCGCCAGGGAAGCCGGGGAGATATACATCGAGGCACGTAATGCCAGGCACTAAGCGACCGACTGAGAAGTGCCCTGTCGGCCGCCCGGCCTATGTTGGTGGAAAGCGCGTCCAAGTCTATCTTGATGCCGAAAGTCTTGTCATTGCCGCCGAGTTTGGCAACGGCAACGTCAGCGATGGTATCCGAAAGGCGCTCAAGCAGATTAGACGAACAGTGCTCCGCTCTGACACAGGCTGACGACTCGTTTGCACTCCGTTACATCCATCCAGGAGATGTGGACGTAGCGAACTCCCAAGGCCTTGGCGAGTGCCTTGTACGCCTGAGAACGATGCCACGAGGTCTTTCCTCGCCACAGCTGGTCAAGAGCGTCATGAGCTTCCCGACGGGCCTGCATGGTCGGGCCATCGGCCAGCGTGCCCAAGGGTATGTCGGTGCCTGGATGGCACCCCACGCGCGCCCCGCAGGACGAGCAGCAATACGCCAAGGGCCAACCATACTCACGGCCATTGTAGAAATCGGCGTTGTTGACCAGCTTCACTTCGCCATTGCAGAAGCGGCAGGAACCTGGTACGGATGCTGTTGCACCTTTCACACGCGCAACTGCTTCAGGCAGATTCACCGTCCGTCCGAACAGCTCATATGGCTTGAAGCGCCTGCGCTTACCGGCCATGGCATCCACTGTTCGAGTAAGGTTGCCAGTCCCGGGACTGACATATGACCTGTTGCACCGGGAACATGGCCAGTTCATCACAGTAGTTCCTCGATCGGCTCAGGCGAGGCAGTACAAGCCACCGCCAAACACCCAAGAGCGAGGTTCCTGTAAAAACGATTTGCATGGCGACCATCCCGAAGGTGTGCGTCATCAGGCCATAGGCTATCCAGGCGGCGTTGGACACCAGAAAGAGGACGAACCCATACCCCGACCAGCGATTGTTTAAGGCCAAGAGGAGCGCACCCGCAGCGCCCCCGATGGCTCCGATCCATTCAAGCATGCCCAGGCTCAGCATGATGCCTCCTCCTGCTTGACCACTGGCAGCCGCTCCTGGTAGGCCTTCCTGCCCGGGCACGGCATGGACACCCAGCGATAGATGCCTGCGACCGTCGCGTCCAGCGCTAGCACCAGCCCGAGGGCGACCACCCCGGCGGCCTTGAACGAGGCCAGGGTCAGGATTACAGAGATGCCCACGCCATCGACGGTATTTGCGATCCAGCCGACCGCACCGGCGATCATCAGCATGCCGACGAAAAACTGGATCAGCGCGCGCTGACTGAGAGTGCTGCTGAGCGCTTCCGGTGGGGTGTCCACCACCCAACTTCCGGTATAGCCACAAACGACGATGGGGCGATGCCACGCAGCGTAGCGCCAGGTGGGCACGTCGATGTCGCGCTTCACCAGCAGAAGAAACAGGGCGAATTGGTAGTTCAGGTAATTGCTGATCATGGTGACAACTCCATAGTGGTTGGCATCAGCTTCCTCCGATCTTTTTCCATCCGGTTTGGTAGACCGGATCGAAAAAGAGGCCTCCCAGGGAGGGAAGGAGGCCTAAAGCCTCAAGGTGAGGCAGTGGAGGAGAACCGAGACCAGATTACATAGGTGGCACAGGCGGTTCTGGAAAAAAATCGGCCTGTGCCCTGGGTGTTTCGGGGTCCGTAAGGGATGCGCTGTGCGCAACCTTTGCCCTCTGCTATCGATATCCCGTAGGGTCATTCAGGAAGCCGCGGTGAAGGCGTCCTTCAGCTCGGGCAGGCGGCCGATCTCGGCCAACTTGCCCTGGAAACGGCCACGCTCGATGGTGGGCACCATGAACCGTTCTTCGCGGCGGATCACCAGGCCATCCTCGGACAGCACGTCGCGCAGCTCGACATCGCGCTTGGAGCCTCCCCAGTCCGGAGCCAGCACGTCCATGCGCGGCTGCACCTTCACCGGAGGCATGCCGTTGTAGCAAAGCGGCCAGCGGGAATGCCAGTTGCCCAGGCTCTCGCAGGTGGCGTACCTGAGGGTCATGTCGTCGCTGACCGAATCGAAGTGTCCATCCAGGACAACATGCTCAACCCGGTGGTTCAGCACGGTGTCGGCCTTGATCGCCCAGCACGTCACCACGGTGTAGGACTCCAGGAACTTCTCGTTCTCGATGAAGAGCCCGGCCACGGCCTTCTGGCCGACCTTGCGGCAGCCCACCCAGTAGCACTTGTTCGGTAGGGACGGCAGATCGTCAGGTCCTGGTCGCCCTTGAGTACCAGGTCCGTCTCATCGATGGTCAAATCGACAAGACGAACGGCGGCATCCAGTCCGCCAGGGACGTACAGCTTGGGTAGAACGTGGATCAGCATTTGAAGCTCCTTTGGTGCGATAACGGGTTCTTTTCAGGATGCGCTCGGCAGAACGTCCTGAAAAGAACGCCCCCAGTGGAGGCGAAGGGAACTACATGGGTTTAATGGCCCCGTGGATAGAACTTCACGGAGGCTTTCTGCAGCTTGATCAGCCGTGCGTTGCAGCCATGAACAGGATCTGTCGCTGGCATGCCAAGCATCTCGATGGAACGACGTGCCCGCGCATAGACCGCATCCGAGCCAGCCATCTCCCCCTCATAGACCGGGGTTTGCTCGATGATATCGTCGCCGTAGGTGAAAACGGCGGTTCCGATCATCACGGGCTTCTCAGCGACGGCCTCGCCCCTGGCGATCCGCAGCAGCGCATCGGCAAAGCAGGTATGTCCAGGCATTCCGGACCAGACCTTCCTTACCGCTAAACGCTCAGCGTCCGTCATGGACAGTTCCCCAGAGGCAAGTCGGGTGTCCCAGATTTCCTGGGCACGCTGCGGGCTCACGACACCACCTCTGTCTCTTCGTCAGGGACAGCGATGAAGCTGTGATTGCAACGGCAAACATGGACTTGCCAACCATCGCGGGGCAGCTCACCAAACTCGGTGCGCGAACCGCATAGCGGGCAATGGACCATCTCTTCACCGTAGCCATACATTACGAGCTCGCCGCTGGCGCTGGCCGGAACAGCAACATGAATCTTGCTGCCCGGGTGGGCTTCGGCACAGATCTCCATCGCCTCCTCCCGGTCATCCGCTTCACAACGGAATGCCTGCGAGCAGTCACCGTGGAAGACGAACCAGACCTTCGGTACGTCCGATGCGGCAACCTCGTCGAGGATTACTTTGGTTTCGTCAATGAGAATTGCGAGGTTAGGCCATTCGAGCGTGACACCCACGCCTTCATGACCGTATTCGCAATCGCCCGTCCCTTGGAAACCATCACCGTCATCCACGCGCAGGGCGGAAACGTCGGCATGCAGGCTCTTGAGCATCAGGATCGCGCGACGAGCGAGCGACAACTGGGCTTCAACTTTTCTGCGACGGCGAAGGATTTCACGTTCGGCAGACTTATCAGCGCCTTCCGGAATAACAAGGCCGGCAAGAGCGGCTTCGTGCAGATACTTCAACATCATGGATACCTCCAATCAAAGGGCATCCACCCCCGGTCGGGAGGAATGCCCGACACGGGAATCCCCACCAGAAGGCAGGGGCAAGAGCAGGTCATAACGCAGACCAGCAGGCGTTTTCGATCACTCGGGAAATCTTTGTGCTTTTCGGCCAAGCCTCATCGAAGCTGGGCTGAAAAACCCCCTCCAGCCGGAAGGGGAAACCGGAAGTCCGGTGTGGATCGTCAGGCGGCCACCAGTAACTGACAGGCCTTGTGATTGCGGGCGGCAGCGATGGCCGCATCTCTATCACGGAAGTAGCCCAGGTAGTCACGGTCGTCGTTGGGATTCCCTCCAGGCGGCAGGACGTAGTAGCCTTCAACATCCACGCCCCGTTTTGAGATGACGTATCCGGGAAGATCTGGGACCGCCAACCGATCAGGGGCATCCTTCACCAGCTTGAAGCTGGCCTTCAAAGCGGAGAGGACGGTCACCCAGTCCAGCGCGACTGCTGTTGCTTGGGACTCTGCATAGGCCTGACCTTCCCAGCTGCGGTCATCGAGCACAAGGCCCGAGGCAGTGGAAACCAAAACCTTGTCCATGCCGGACAGAATGGTGATTTCCTCCGTGAGGGATGTCTGACGATGCCAAATGTACTGGCGAGGCACCTTGTCGGCCATGGAGACCAACTCGGGCACCTCGTTCCAGAATATGATCGAGTTGAGCGCCGCATCGATCGCTCGGGCGATTGCCCAACACTCATCGGCAGAACCGAAGCTCTTGATCCAGGTGAGGCTTTTGAAGACATCCCCACGCAGGTACAGCATCACCTCGATGATCCGGCCTTCGTTGGCACCTTCGCGCACATAGCACGCGACGTGATGCACACAGTCGTCTGCGACGCCGGCGCCGGGAACGCGATCATTGCGTTGCAGTGCCCGCCCCCGTCCGAACTGGTTATCGGCGAAGTATTCGATGCCGTTCTCCGGGAAGAGAACATTCACGAACTTCTCCAACCAGGCGACGAGTGCGCCAACAGTGCCATCGCCAACCGCGTCGGCTTTGCAGGTTGCATTGAAATACGACTTCATAGGACAAGCTCCTCAAATGCGGTGGAGCCAGTCCCCTGTGGGGAATGGTCCCCACCAGGGTCGAAATCCTGCCGGACAGCGCAGGGGTAGCAGGTCATAACGCAGACCAGTAAGCGTTTCCGATCACTCGGGAAAACTTGGCTTTTCGACGTCGCCTACGGACTGGCAACACGGAAAAGCCCCCTCCAAGCGGAAGGGGAAGGCAGGATCACCGACGAGCGATGTTCTCGATCGCGCGGATTTCCTTGGCGATATCGTCCAGCAGCTGGCGGCCGCGGGACATCAATTCGCTTTCGGGGGGAAGCACTTCGCCTTCCAGCACCTGTCCCGGCAGGACCGGGTGAAGGAGCCGGGCGGCGTAGCTCGAACCAATCCGCATCTCCGCCTCGACCAGATAGGCGTCGATTTTCATGGCGACGAGCCTCTGGTCCATATCGAACGGGATGAAGAGGTCCATGGCGGCCAAGACGTTGTTGCCTTCGCTCCTGTACTCCCCATTCACCCACCAGCTGTCGCTCGATCCAGCATCGACACGAATCTGAGCTTCCTTGCGACCCACCGCGGTCGCGAAGAACTTGTTCATCACCTGCGGCGCGGTGTCGAGTTCTTTCCATCCAGCATCGATCATCTTGCCGACGATGATGGCGAGGACCTGCAGTTTCAGCTCTTCTTTCATTTCTTCACATCCCATTTCTTCACATCCCAAAAGGAACGCCCCCAAGCCTTTCGGCAAGGGGGCATAAGTCTTAACGCAGCATGCTGATGTTCACGTAGCAGCACTCACCGTTCGGTTTGTCCGGGTCAAAGCCGAAGTAGGCCTTGAGTCCGAAGTCACCGACCAGCATCGTGTCGCCGACGGTCACACCGCGCGTGGTCTCGAACCAGGCGAGCACCCGATCCAGGCCGACCTTGTGGACCAGAGGCAGAGCCTCGGGTGCCAGGTTGAATCGACCCGACAGGCAATGCCGGTCGAGCGCGGACTGGGGAACCGGCCACCAATCTTCGGCAACCGGATGAACGACTGCCCCGCAAGCGGGACATTCACCCACCGGCATCGGCTCGCCAGGGGCGACCCGTTGCTCCAGATCCAAGACGGGCTTGAGCTCGTCCTGCTTCCGATAGCCGGCATCGCAGTTGTCACACCGGTAATGCACGATGTACTCAGCGATGTCGTCCAGTACGGACGGCGCTTTTTCCATGAGCAGCGCCTTGTGGGCGTCGCTCAATTCCGGGGCAGGATCACCAGCTTCCAGGTTCTGGAAGTCGATGACCACCACATCCACCTCTGGGCTCGCAACGTGCTCGACGATACCGCCCTTGGTCAGCCACACGACCACGGCGCTCATACCTGACCTCCCCATGGAAGGAACATGCCGATGACGCCGCAGACGAGGGTGACCTTGAACACCAGAGCGTCTAGCTTGTCCGGGTTGTTCCAGATGGAGTCCTGCGTAAAGATGTTGCGATTGAAACGCGAATTAACGACTGCTTGCATGGTTGCACCTCACTCAAAACGGGGCGCAATCAGCCCCTGTCGGGGTTGTTGGCCCCAACAGGGAAAGACCGCAGACCGCCAAGGCGGTACCGCGATAGATGCCTGCAACAAACTTCGCTGCAGGAAGTCCCGGCCAGACAGCACCGGAAGGAGTCGGGATAAATCGGGGCGTATCCCGCGACACCACAGAACATCGTTTGCACCAAGGCGCTTGCCTTGATCGACCGACCAATGTAAGAGCCTTGATAGGGCTCTTACTTTGCTTGGGACTGAAGTAAAGAGGCCTCCTCAAGCACCTTCGCCTTCAGGGTTTCGCGCTCATTCGCCCAGATCAACTGAAAGTGCTCCTTGATCCTGGCTATCCTGACTGCACCCTGTGGGTCGTTCTTGCAATACAGCTCACAGGTAGCTTTGAACTCTTCGATTGCGGCATCTTTGCCATCCAGAAGCCGGGTCCTGATGTACTGCTTCACTATGGCCACAGCCTCGCAGTAGGCCATCCACTCGATGCCGTTTCGATCGACCGTGGCTTTCCAGGCATCGTCAAAGGGATACGGCTTGTGGCTGGTAACCATGGCTTCCCTCTTCGGAAAGACCTAAATCGTGCGATGCGGAGAAGGATCCGACTGCAAGAACTTGCCCTCTCCGATAGAACGTCTCGAAGATCGAGCGTGGAACGCCCATCAGAAAACGCCTGTGGAATGGGTTGGGCGTCTCGTGGCGGTCTTCTAGGAAGTCCTCTTTCCCTAGCTCGTAGGCTTCATTCATGGTGAAGTTGGCGATCGCATCGAGATCCGTTTTGGTCAGCTCATAGATCGACTTTCCCGACCAAGCGGGAGGTAATCCGGAATCGGGGATGTAGATTGGGGCGTGCTCCGGATCACCACTCAAAAGAATGGCAGGCATAGTGCTGTCTCCTAGCAAAAAGTACAAACTCCATTTCCGTCTTTCTTCTTTTCCTTACTCTGCTTGTCCGTACTGGGCATCGAGATCGGTTTGAATGTATAGGTCATGCTTACCGGGTCCTGGCGCAGGGCGTGTCCATAACTGCCGTAGTAACTGGTGGTGACATCGATCCGGCCGTGGCCTAGCGCACGGGACACGGTGATGCTGGCTGCCCGGTGCGTCTCGCGCTCAATCCGGCCAATGGCGCCGCCCTTGATCGGACTGGGCAGACCGCCGGTCTCTTCCTCATAGGCGCGTTGAGCATAGCCGTGACGCAAACCGTGAGGAGTAACGCCGGCTGTCTTGCCAGAGATCCCGAGTCGGTTCCTGACGTAGTGATAGAACCGCCCTTGGGCCTGCGTGAAGGTGCAATCCGGCCACCTCAGCCGCTTGGTGTTGCCAGACTCAGCAACCTGACGAGCCCAGGCAATTATTTCCCGTTGCTGATCCGACTTGATCGGTACGCGACGGACACGGCCCCCCTTCGTGCCCTCGTGGATCTCCAGCATCCTTCCGCCATCGACCACAGCATTAGCCGGACGCAACTCAATGCTCTCTTTAACACGCAGACCAAAGTAGTGCTGCATGGCCAACATGACGGCGAGGCGCTCATCAATCTGCTTTGCTAGCTGGATGATCGTCAGCGGATCAATGTCTTTCGCGTCCCAGGCCTTCGAGACCTTAGCAACGGTGTGTCTCCGAACCTCCTCGGCCGGCAAGTAGGCGGTGATGCCCTTCACAACGTTGAACTTGCCCAACCAGCTGCAGAGGACTTTGATCATCGAAAGCCGTGTGTGCAGAGTTCCGGCGACGATGCCCTTCTCATGCCAGTAGGCCATGAGTGTTTCGACGTGCTTAGAGGACAGGGATTCCAGTTTGCGGATGCGGTATCCCAGTTCCCACAGCTCTGCGACCATCAGCAGTATGAACTGCCGGCGCTCAGTACGCATCTTGGCTGAGCAGACGCGATCGCCTTTGGCACGAAGCCGCAGGTAAGGTTCGATAGTGCGAAGAACTCCGTCGATTATGTACTTCGGCAGCACTCGTTCGGCAAGGGATTTAGCCATATGCCACCTCGCGAACTGGAATGGCCGGAGGAGATGCGCACTCCAGGAAGACAACCTGGGATGCTTGCGTGATGCACTCGATCGCTTCCGCTTCGACTTCAATGCCGTAGCGGAGCAGATCGTTATAGACGTCTTGCGGCAGATAGCCACGCTTTGTCGATTCGTTGCTCATGTCTGGTCTCCAGGTGTTGAATGGAAAACCGACTCGGTCTTGTCGGTGCGCAGATGTGCGCAGTCCTCATGCGGAGCCGCGCATGAGGAAAGTTCGGGTACAGCAGGAATGGCGAGAGTGTTTAGAAAGGTGAATCAGGTGGCGACGGCAGGTTCCATTTCTGCAACCCGGCGTCAGCGGCGGCGCATCACAGCGCGGCACGCCCAAGTCCGGTAGCCCAATCCGCTCGCAGCGGTTGGACCCATTGGTGTCGAATCGCATTCGACGGGAGCACCCCAGAGGAATACCCCCCAGGCGGATTTTTACCCGCACCGGTCCTGTCCATCTGCGACCACGAGCCCCATGGACTCGCTTCGCAGTCCGATCGTTTTGCCTAACCAGGCAAGGTGGTCATCCGTGGATGACTCGATCGCTTTTCTGAAGAAATTGCTCCGGCCCCGAAGGGATTTTTGCCTCCTGCCACCAGAGGCCTCGGTTGCGCCGTCCAGCTAGACGATCCGGCCTCTACCGGATTTCTACACCGGGGGTCCATGAAGGACGCTCACGCTGCAATTTCTTTGTTCGAGTGTCGGCCAGTGGGTGAAGTGCAAAAGAGTCAGGGACCGCCCTGCTCCTGCAACGACATGCCAAAAGGCCCAGGAAAGTTGTCCTCCAGTGAGGAGAACGATGATGGGAGTTGCACAACAACTCGGTAACGCCCGTCTAAGAGCGGGATGTCCCACAGGACATCGAAGGCCGTAGCCAGTTCTACCAGCTACGGGATTCCGGCGCGGCTCGCACCGAAATAGCAACGGCTTTGTTGGTTTTGACAACACCAACTCCAGGAGGCCGTCGTGATCCTGGGTGGTCCATCACGGACACACAACGGGGCGCATTTTGATCGCTTTTACCGGTCCGTGTCAACCCCTCAGGGCATTCAATATCCAATCAGGTGATTATTCTGTTCGAATTTAACCCCTCAAACCTAGTCCAGAAGCGGAAATCGATCCCCGTCAGGTTTGAGTCGAGTTTTGAATGGATATTGAATGCCCCCTTCTGGGAGGGGGAGTGCCGCCGCCGAAATTCACCCCCTCCACAGCCAGCCATTTCAGCTGGTTCTTCGGCAGAGCCGTCCTCCGTGTCGCCACCCTTGCTGTACCGGAAGATCTCACGTTGTTTTGGCGACACTGCGGTGCCACTGTGTCGCCACCCATGCCGCACCAGAGGATCCTCCGTTGTTTGGCGACACTGCGGTGCCACAGTGTCGCCACTGTGTCGCCACCCTTGGGATTTACGCAAAAAAGTTTGCGCTACCTGTCCATTCCTACCTCTAATCCCATCGATTCGGCAGTATTTCCGACTTCCTTCCACCCATCCGGATGCCGACAATCACCTCTCCCATATCAGAGAGGCCTTCCATGTCACTTTCCATCACTACCCGTGCGATCGACGTCGGCTACGGCCACATCAAGTTTTCCGACGGCCGCCACCCGACGAGCCAAATCATCCGCACCGACTCCATTCCGTCTCAATCTCCCATCGCCAGGCCTAGCGTTAAGCTTGGAGCCGGCGTTATGAAACAGCGGGATACTTTTCTAGTCCCTGTCGGCGGGCGCCTGTTCGAGGTTGGCCGCGACGTCCATTTGGCCCTCCATGGAAAACAAGAGACCGAGGTTATGGACGAAAACTTTTGCCTTGGCGATGCCTACGCCGCGAGGCTCTTTGGCGCAATCAACTACATGGTTCCGAACTTGCCAGCCGACGTGATCGATGTCTTGGTCTTGGGTTTGCCACTCAATACCTATCGGAAGCATCATGCTGCACTGGCGAAGCGCTTCGTCGGGGAACACGAAATCAATGAGCGTGGTTCCAAGATCCAGATCAAGACCTGCCACGTTTATCCTCAACCGCTTGGGAGCTACATGTGCTACCTAGCGACCAACCCCTGCCACGAAAAGGCTCCGTTGGCTCTGTCGATCGACCCTGGCTACAACACTGTCGACTGGTTCGTCTGCCAGGGAATGTCCGCCAACGATTCGTTGAGCGATGCCGTGCCGCGCGGCATGGGCGCTGTGCTTCGCGCAATCGCGGACGACATCATCAAAACGCACGGATTTGATGCAACACCCGTGGAACTCGTCCGAGCCATCGATCGTTCCCTCACCACCAAAACACCGTTCGAGCTTTACGGGCAGCGCTTCGACATCGAGAAGCACCTTGCTGCAGGTGATGACGTGGTGTACGAAGCCGCCCAGGCGATCAAGAACTCAATCGGGTCGGGATCGGATATCAACGTGATCATTCTCACCGGCGGCGGAGCTTCGTTTTATGCGAAGGCTATCGCAGAGAAGTTCCCGCGCCATAAGGTCGTGACGCTTGAAGAACCGGCGCTAGCCAATGTGCGTGGATTCCACATGATCGGCGAAAAGCTGGCGAAGTCGCTTGGGCAGGCACTTAAGATGAGCGCCGTAGCAACAGCATGAGCGACAAAGACGATTCGTCCTTCCGCGTTCATGCGCGCTTCAATCGGGTCGAGTATGCCGACCTGGAAGAGGACCTGAACCGCTATTCACCGGGCGCCGATCGCTCCGGACGGATACGCTTTCTGATACGCCTAGGACTGGAAGTTTCCAAAGGGCGGATTCCTTCGCTTCCCACGGAGGAGCAAGCCTGTCCCTCGCAACAAGGCACCCGAGAGAATACGGAGCAAGCTGCACCCATGGCCGTCTCGCCCAAGCCAATCCATCAGCCAGAACCCGACGATATTCTGGACTCCCTGGGTATTGATCCCGCCTCGTTTCAATTTGGCAGCCAAACATGAAGCTATCGATTGTCGTCCCCTGCTATAACGAGGAAGCCACGATCCCAGTCTTCCTTTCAACAGTCACACCGATCGTCCAAAGCACCGGCCTCGATTACGAGATCATTTTTGTGGACGACGGCTCTCGCGACACCACAGTGGCCACCATCGTTGCCCTATCCAACCTCTATTCCAAGGTGCGACTGGTTGAACTATCACGCAATTTTGGGAAAGAAGCCGCGATGACCGCCGGTTTCTCTTATGCGACGGGGGATGCCATCATCCCAATGGATTGCGATCTTCAAGATCCGCCAGAATTGATTCCTGAAATGATCGCGAAGTGGAAAGCTGGCTTTAAAGTCGTGCATGCAGTCCGCAGATCCAGACAGACTGACACTTGGCTGAAGCGTATCACGGCCAGCGCCTTCTACCGGATGATGGAAGGCATCACCGACGTCGCGATCCCACCCAACTGCGGTGACTACCGGCTCATGGATCGCACTGTGGTCAATGCCATTCTGTCCTTTCCAGAACGGAACCGATTCATGAAAGGGATCATGGCTGCTGCCGGGTTCAAAGCTACCCAAGTCGAGTATGACCGGCCGGAGCGCGCCGCCGGCGAAACTAAGTTCAACTTCTGGAAGCTCTGGAACTTCGCACTCGACGGCATTACCGGATTTTCTACCGTCCCCCTCCGAATATGGACCTACATCGGCGCCATAGTCGCGCTGTTTTCGTTCTCCTACGCCGGCTGGATCATCATCAAAACCATAGTCTGGGGTGTCGTTACGCCTGGGTTTGCAACCTTAACCAGCGTCATCCTTTTCCTCGGCGGGATACAGTTGATTGGCATTGGCGTTCTCGGCGAGTACATCGGACGTATCGTGGCAGAAACCAAGCGCCGCCCTCTTTTCCTAGTCGGAGCACTGTATGGCTTCGAGGATCGCAACACCGTTGTCCAGCTTGATGCGGCATCTGCTGATCGAGGAGCTCTTTGATGTCTGCCGCCGAACTACGTCAAGAACATATCGCCTTCCAGGCAAACCTTTACGAATCCAACAACCCGACACGCCGCTGGCTACACAATGTCCGGCGCGATTGGGTCATTCAAGCCCTCGATCATGTAACGCCGTCACAGGCGCATTTCCTCGAGATCGGCATTGGGTGCGGTATCTACACCCATCTGATGGCTTCACGCGGCAAAGTATTCGCGATCGATATCAACTCTGCCTTCGTTGAAGCGGCCAACCAAATCCCCAACGTGGTCGCACAGGTTTCCGATATCACCATCGACCGCTTCGATCCAGTACACGACGTTGCTCTCTGCTCTGAAGTGCTCGAGCACGTCCGAGACTCGGCATCCGCACTCAAAAACATCTATGCAAGCCTTAAGCCGGGGGGCTACCTAGTGTTGACAACCCCGAACTCCTATTCGACGGTTGAACTGACCGCACGGTTGCTCTCATTCGGTCTGGTCGTAAAACTCGCCCGCCTGATCTACGGCGAGTCTGTCGACGACCTGGGACACATCAACCGCATGACCCGCTCCCAACTTAGGACCCAGATTGACGCCGCCGGCTTCGAGGTCGTGCGCCAAGAAAACATTGCTTTCTACCTGCCAGTGATCGCCGAGTTTTGCGGAGATCTCGGGGTCCGGATCTGCCAATGGTTCGCACGGCGACTAGCTGGGTCCAGGCTCGCTCCCCTGCTCTGGACGCAGTGCTGGGTTCTTCGTCGTCCGAAACCATGATCGACCGGACATTGGTCCGGTTCCTGGCCGTCGGCGCCGGGAATACCGCTCTCGGACTGGCAGTTATTTTCAGCTCTCGACAAATCTTCTCGGATGTTGCGGCCAACCTGATCGGCTATCTCGTCGTGGTGCCAATCTCGTTTCTAGCGCACCGCGACCTTTCCTTTCGCGACCGAGGTAACCGGCTGAAAGCCTTCGTACGCTATATCCCAACCATCCTAACTGGCTATTGCGCCAACTTCGCCATGCTCACCGTGGCTATGCAGTCCGGCACCAACCCTTACCTGGCACAGACGGCAGCCATTGCTTGCCATGTACTGGCCACCTACATCATGTCCAGGATCTTCGTGTTCCCGTCCCATGAAGAAAGGAAAGAATGACTCCTCCAACTCCCGGAACGACTCCTCCAACTCCCGAACAGATCATGGCCGACCCTTCCGCCTCCTTCTGGCTGAAAGAGGCTTTGCGGAAGTCCATTACACGCGACCCGGTAGATGCGCTCAATGACGCGGAAGTTCTAGTAGCCGTGCTGAAGGGCCGGCTCGACCGTATTCTTTCTGGAGGTTGATGGCATGATGGTATCGATTCCCTTCATTGTCCTCGCGTGCCTATTCGCCTACAGAGCCCCTTCCCTTGCTGGCGCCGGCATCACGGACCCGGACTACTACTGGCATGTGGGTTATGGTGAATGGATCCTGAACCACGGGAGCCTTCCGACGGAGGACTTCTGGTCCTGGACATTCGACGGACACGCTTACCGCCTAACGCAATGGCTCGGCGAGGTCTGCATGGGGTTAGCCAATCAAGCAGCAGGACTGACAGGAACTTCCATGCTGGCAGCTCTTCTTGTCAGCCTGACCATGGCAGCCTCCTATCGAGCTGCATGCTGCTACCTCGACAACCGCCTCGCCGCCCTGGCTGTCGCGATTGGCTGCAATTCGGCTTTGATTTCCCTGGCTTGCCGCCCGCATCAATTTACCCACTTGGGGCTTGCAGCCCTGACCTGGATTCTCGCCGCCTACCAGACGGGAAATCGCCGCGCCCTGTATTGGCTCCCTCCCCTCTTCGCTCTCTGGGTGAATCTGCATGGCGGCTATGCCTTCGGCCTGACGTACCTGGGCATGATGGCCACCTTTGTGTCTATCGAAGCCTATATGCAGCGCGACATGGCAAGGCTTCGAGCCTCTGCCGTGCCCCTTTTCATCGCCACCAGCGTCAGTCTCCTGGCTACGCTCCTGAATCCTTACGGCTGGGGCGCCTGGCAATACGCTATTCAAATCGCGGCCTTGAAATCCTCGTCCGCCGGCATCGTTGACGAGTGGGCGGCTACCAGCATCAAGACCGATGCCGGCCTCAGCTTCTTCCTGGTGACCTCTGCGGTAGCGGCCGCGATGTCCGCCACAAAACAGCGCCCCTCGATCAGCCAAGTTTTGACGGTATTGGCCCTGGGTGCCATCGGTTGGTCTGCGGTCCGGTTGTCGCTGATGGCTACGGTTCTGATGGTTCCGCTTCTCGCCGCGGCCGTTCGCGGAACCGCCTTCTACGACCTTGCCTTCGCCGGAGAAGCCAGGCGCTATGATCGGACCGTCCATATCGCCATAGCTCTTGGCGCAATTGCCCTAGTCTTCACGGCCTCCCTTGGCTTGTCCAAGATCGAAAGAACGACGGCTCAATACATGGCCACCAAGTTCCCTGTCGAGGAAGTGGCTTTTATGAAGGCGCATGCCATCGCCGGGAAAATCCTCAACACCCCTGAGTCCGGTGGCTATCTGATCCGCCAACTCGGAACCCGTGTTTCGATCGACACCCGCCTTGACCTATATGGGGACCGCGCCCTCTTCGAACTGCTGTTTGCCATGCGGGGAGATGCGGGTTGGAAAGAGTACATCGCCCGCCTCGACCCCGATGTCGTTTTACTCAATAACCCTTCGCCGCTCCGATATCTGTTGGCTGACAGTGGGGAATACCGTGCAGTATTTGAAGGGCCGGCCTATACGGTATTCGTTCGTCAAGGGCAGTACAGCAACCTACCGACCGTCCAGATGAAACCGACGAATCGTGCCATCCTCGATCAGCTCACTTCGTAGGTCAAACATGTCCATTCGATTTCCCACTACTCTGCTTGTGTTCCTTGCCGTTCTCTGGGTGAAAGCTATCTACCCGCCTTCATCTGGGATTGCCGATACAGACTTTTACTGGCATCTGACCTACGGACAATGGATCGTAGATCACGGTGAGCTTCCCACGAGCGACTTCTTCAGCTGGACGTTCGCAGGCCAACCCTATCAGCTGACTCAATGGCTTGGCGAAAGCGCCATGGGTATGGCATACAAAATTGCTGGGCTTGACGGCACCAAGTTTCTGTCCGTTGTTCTTTCAGCGATTACGATTGGATTTGCCTGGCTGGCCGCTTGCCGCTACGTTCACACGTCGGTGGCCCTGGGTTTGGCGCTGATGTGCAACCTGGTGCAGATCGTCACACCGATGCGTCCTCAGTTGTTCTCCTTCGCTTTGCTATCTGTCGCTACCTACCTGGTTGTGAGCTTCTTGGAAACCCGGCGCATTCGATTCATCATTGGATACCCGCTGCTAATGGTGGGCTGGGTTAATCTACATGGAGGCTTCATAGTAGGCCTCATCCTCATCGGGCTCATGGCCACCGGTATGACTGCGGAAGCTGTCCTCGCTGGACGGCTGAAATCATCGGTACGGGACCTATTGCTTACCTGGGGTGTGGTGGTTGCGTCTACACTAGCAACCCTCGCTAACCCGTACGGCATCAACGCGATCCTCGCAGTGATAATGATTGGCGGTCTCAGGAGCTCGTCAGTGATCTCCGAATGGATGCCCGTCAATCTGACCACTGAGCTTGGCTGGTTCTATCTCCTCAACTTGGTCCCCTTTGTTGCCTTGATGGCGGTGTCTGGCTGCAGGCCGAGACTGACTCACGCGATGGTAGCCGGGTTCTTCCTGATATTTGGGGTAATGGCAAACCGGCAGGTCGCCATGTGTGCGGCCGTCATGGCGCCATTGACCGCGGCCTTGCTCGCCCGCGCCCCGCATTACGCGAAGATGCTGCCAACCATTTCCGATCCAAGCCGCCCTGTCTTGTACATCCTCATCCTAGCCGTTCTGGGCGGATCATTTCCCGCCATCGCAGCCAAAGGTAATGGCACGTGGGAGGCGACCATGAACCTTCAATATCCACTGAAGGCGACCGACTACCTTCAAGAGCACCACCTGACCGACCGCGTGCTATCGGACACTCTTGAGGCCAGCTATCTGATCCACCGTGGCATTCCGGTATTTGTCGATGGCCGTATGGATCTGTACAAGGATCAGCACTTTTTCGAGTGGTATTTGGCCAGCCGTGCAGCTCCGGGATGGGAAGCGTTGCTCGAAAAACACAAGCCAACCGCTATGCTGCTTCGCTTGGATATGGCAATCCGTCAGGCGGCTCTGGCCAGCCAGCAGTGGAAGCAGGTCTATGAGGATGAACGGTACTCAATCCTGGTTCCCGCCAACAGTCCCCTTCCTTCTGTGGACGTCAAAGCCGTAGCTTACCTAGATGGGCAGGGACGGATGATCCGCCCCTACATGCCATGACACCTTTGCGGAGAAAACAATGTCTAAATCATCAATCATCAAGAAGGTCCGCGTCCCCAAATTACGCCCTCCGGAGCCGACACCCAAGGAGCGTGCTGCTTGGCAGCATTTCCTTGCCATGGCCCAGGAACTACAGGGGGAGTTAGCAGAGATGTCCCCCTTAGTCCGGTATGAATTGGAGCGCCTGGTTGCAAAGGGAAATCCACTTGCGATCAACTTGCAGCGCAGAATCGATGCGTCCGCGTACAAACCCCGCGCTGCCGAAGATCAGCCACTTCCCCCTCCGACGCCCCGCAGGATTAGCAGGCTTCAGTGGGGATGTCCGAAACAGGCGAATAATCGAAAGTGAGCTGACACCGTTCCATCAGATTTACCCAAACCGAACGGGTAGCGGGTTTCAAATTGAACCGCTGGGATGGTTTTGATGGGAATGAGTAGCAGGTTTGGTCTGGAATATGCAGGTTTACCAGAACGAGACGAAGCAGTATGCTATTTTTCCATTATGAAAACCGTTTTCCAGTTCCTCTCTGCCACCTTTCGGCTCTTGATCCTCAAGCCGTTCGACTTCCTGCTTTTCGGAGGGTCTGGCGTGCTGACGATCTCGCGTGCTGAATGGCAGAAGATGATTCAGAACGACGTCCGTTCTGCAGGGCCATATAAAGAACAAGTCGGCACAGACGATGGAGTCGTATATGCAACTGACAATGCCTGGTGGTTACCTGATAAGATCATCCCGACCATACCAACGTGGCTAAACACCCACCTGCCGACCATCTATGATGGTCCGGGGGGCGATGCGGTCTTCTTGCACGACGAGAACGAGAAGTACTGACGGTACCGACTTTGACGGGTTGAAGGCACCAGGCGGATCATTACGTTACTTCCCGATCCAGTAATCCTTCGCGCTTTGGAGGGCATTGTTTAATGTCTCGCCTGCTCTATCAAAAAACCCGTCATCTCGATGCTCACTAAAGAACTGCTTGTCATCCTCGGTGACTCGCCCGTGGCGACCAATTTGCTCCAGGCGAGCGTTGAACGCCGGATTGGAATCCGCCAGCTTCTGAATGGCAGCACGGTTTTCATCATGCGTTTTCGTCCCAATGCCAAATCCCAGTGAAGCACTAAGGAGCCGTCCGAATCCCGCTTGGTCTGCAAACGCGGCCTCCAACAACCGGTTGATCCCTGCTTCGCGAGCAGCACTGTGCTGGCCCGAATTCAAGCCGCGTTCTGTAGATCCCTTGATCGTGTCGAAAGCCTTCTGGGCAGACGTTAGGTCTGGCATATCAACGGAAGGTGGTGCTCCAACCTGTGTTCTTTGTTTTTCTGCCATTTGCAAGTAGCCTTGGCCGGCGGCAGCGGCAGCTTTCTGGTCTTTACCGCGCTGATTCTTAACCGCTTCTTGGCCGTCAAGACGTTGTTTGTCAACGCTCTTGGGAGCCTCGATTGGCTGGCCATCCATTCCATACGCCGAGCCACCAAGAGGTGCCACCGCTCCGGCAACGCGCCGAGCCACGGTGCTGGCAACCTGCTCGCGAAAGTTTGGATTTGTCACTGCCTGTTCAATGGCACGATACCCACTTCCACCAGCTAGGCGCAGCGCTTCGGCCCCGTAGAGACCATTGTCGTTGACTTCGACCGACGCTCCGTTTGCATCGGTGCGTGAGCTGGCTTTGCTCGCAGTCTGCGTATAACTCTGGCTGACATTGGTTTGGTATGTTGCGTCTGTAGCTCTGGCCAACGAGCCGAGGAAACTTTGCATTGCGGCACGTTCCCCGGAATTGCTCGTCTTGGACATCAGCCCCTCGATCGCCCTAGCCGCTTTATCGAAGTTCTTTTCTGCGCGCTGCTGAATCTCAGCGGTATTGCCCCGATCGCTAGACCAACTCTTCTGCTCAGTATCTCGAGAAGAGAAGCCATAAGTGGCGTTTGGCCCATATGACGATTGGCTTGGAGCCTGGCCGAGTTGTTGCGCTGCACGATTGGCCTTGCCCTGTAGATCTTCTGCGGCGCCTTTCGGCATTGGCGATCCATTCTGACCGCCACCTGCCGGATCACCTACCGCCGGAACACCAGAAGATCCGGAAGCCGCCCCAGTCGTTGCACCCGGTGCCGAAGCACCTTGTTGCGCGACAGCCGGGGGAACATTTGAACCAGACGCCGCCTTGTACGGGTCGCCGTTAAGGACGTGTGCGGCACCCTGAGCATTCTGCTTGTTTTTTGCGTCATGTACAGGATTTTTTGCTGTCTGCGCTGCGCCCGCATTGATTCCAGCACGCCCACCGAGCTCAATGTTGCTTGTGTGAGCTGTGGCGGTAGTTGTGCCACTTCGGTCGCTGGCTGTGGTGGCTTTCCCGGAACCATCGCGGGTTAGCCATGACCAGTCACCCCCAAGGCTGTTCTCCAAAGCCTTCTGGATCTTCGCTGCCGCCGTCGCGCCTTCTTGATGCGTAAACTGCCCAGAGGTCCTTTGGGCCAGACCCGATGACGTACCACTGGTGAATTCTGCCCGATCGCCGCTGCTGCCAATCTTCGCAGCCTCCACACGCGCGCCATGGCTACCAATGACCCCAATATTGCCATATTCGCCCGTAAGATTCCCGACCGCATTAGGTGTGCCGGCTTGGCTCCCACGAAGGGTCATCGAGCCGAATTCGGTTTGGACATCGCCGCGGCTCAGCATTGCGTAAGCAAAGGCCGTATTCGAGTGGTTTGCAGCCGCATTGTTGGCGTTGTAATTGCCCCAAGAAATGTTGCCAGCATTGACGTTGCCGGACCCTACCTGTCCGCCCACATTGGTTGCTGCTCTATCAGCAGGTCCGGTAATGCCGGACGTAATCCCTGAAAGAGCAATTTCACCCCCCTTGATTATGGCCAGGGCAATCAAAGGAACACTGATGGTCAGAACCCCTGCTACGGCTTCGGCGGAGATTGTGCTGTTCAGCAATGCAGCCGCATTGTTCACCGCTACCCCATCGATACCCGCGAGGGCGGCTTTGAAATTTTTCGCGCCGGCCATTGTGCCAACATAGTTCACAATTGCATACAGCGGAGCCCACAGCTGAACCCAGAGCATAGTCATTACATAGGAACGGAGAACCAACCCCCCTTTGGAGCCGGCGATGATAATCAGGATGAGAACTATCGGGAAAATGCCGAGCACCACAAGTTCGATCGCGTTCCGT
Source organism: Sulfuricystis multivorans (assembly GCF_003966565.1). Classification (NCBI taxonomy): domain Bacteria; kingdom Pseudomonadati; phylum Pseudomonadota; class Betaproteobacteria; order Nitrosomonadales; family Sterolibacteriaceae; genus Sulfuricystis; species Sulfuricystis multivorans. The sequence goes on from NZ_AP018719.1 coordinate 92,145, forward strand.
ACAAGAGGAAGCGTTTCTTGAGCCAGTCGGGCCAAGACCGAATAGGCCGTATTGGCATTGGACGTTGCCATTGCAGTACCTAGAGCAGTTTGCGCGGCCGTAGGATCGTTCATGATCTGTGCCATGTTCGACGAGGTATCGTTGAGCATGTTGATCATCATTCGCTGTCTGATGGCATCGGTAGTAGACGCACTGGCGGTCATGATCAATCCTTCAGCAGCCGGCAGCAGGGAAGCGAGCATCGTGTTAGCCGTTGCAGGACTCGCATTCGGAGATAGGATCTGTGCGATACGAGCAAATTCGCTCGCTGCCGCCGGAGCCAGTCTGGGCCCGATCTTGTTGGTATAGGCATCGTCGCATTGGACGGAGCCAGTGTTGCCAGAGAGCGTGACCATTCGGCCAGGGTTGAGGACGCCGATACCCGATGGCCCGAGATCTGTCCAGATATCCTTCGAGACGAGCAGCGCATTGACCAGCGCCGGAGATACCACCAGCTCTGGATTGATGCACTCTCGCATAAAGTTGGTAACATCCTGAGCCAGGATAGGATCAGGCATGGCCGCGGACTGTGCCAGCCTGAGGGCCCTTGCCCCCCCCATCAGACCATGCGAACTCAGCCGCAACGATGTATCGGGAAGGGAGAAGAATGTCTCAGTCTTCTCCGTAAGCCAGTATCCAATGTGACTAGTGGTCGATGCGAAGAATGCCAGGCCAATGGGCACGTGGTCGACAACAATGGGGGCGCCCCCCCCAGCTCCGCCGTGGTCTTCAATCGTTACGCTCACCCGCGGAATGAACAAGGTAGTGTAGAAGATCGCCATCAAAAGCAAGTAGTGGGCAGCGTCTTCCCCGCGCGCGCGGAGGAATCCGTAACAGACCGCCATGAAGGATCCAAGTAATGCGGCTACACGGACAAGGCTGAGATAGTCTCCGTCGACGCCGCCTGAGCCCATCAGCATCACTACAGCATTAAGGACTCCCTGAATCTGGTCGGCGTTGAAGTAGCAGTAGATCGTGTAGGCGTTCATTACTGTTCCTTACTGGCGCTTGCCAAAGCGAGCATTAGCGGCGAGCATCGTGTTCAGGTTGGCATACATGGCGCGCTCTACCTTATCCAGCTGATCGATCTTCTCGTAGGGATTACCCTTTTGTTGGTAGAAGTGGGTGATCTTCTGATGCATATCTACTCGTATCGCCTTGATGCGCTCACGCATCTCCTGGTAGGGAGCCATAAGGATTTGAGGTACTTTGGCCGAGATCCCATTGAGAGCCTTGTCGGCGGTATTGAGGTAATAGGTCATCATGTTGAACGCGGCATCAACCGCAGCGTAGTCAACAAGGTCATAGACTAGTTGGTCAGCAACGATGGCCGCCACACCAGAACTTTCTGCCATCGCTGCCGCACGATAAAGCGGCACGGAAGACATTTTCAGAACGAGCAGTTCGTCGGGCGTCAGGGTATTCCCTGAAGTGCGATTAACGATGTTCTGGCGAATGTGTGTTACCGCTCCCATAGCGCGAGCGGAGAAGGGCATGAATGTCTTCGTGGTGTCTGTCACGGTGGTGCATTCCGCATCAATACACGTCAGCACCTTGAGGGGTTGCAGAACTGAAGCGGTCAGGGCGTCATCGCCCACCAGATGCGAGAAGTCGATGGTTCCTGGACGTCCAGCATTGAAGTCGGGGGCCTCGTTACCATCACTATCAGTGCCTTGAGTGACGATCACGGTTGGCCCGACGATGGACATGATCAAATCCTTCTCATCGTCATTCAGATTGACTGCATTGTTATGATCAAGCGCCCAACGCAAGAGGTTCACATACACCGGTATTGCCTTGCCGTTATCGGCAGCAATGACAGCAGACCTGGGCTTGCCATAGTTCTGCATGTATTTTTCCTGCATTATCTTTTGCCCGTTTCCTTGGATGCCGAACATCGCGTCGAATTCGTCGACAAATTCGCCTGCCGCTCGAGCGTAGCCCGTTGCATCGCGGGCATTGGCCTCCATCCAGTCTCCTGCCAGGTAATTGACGGCCTTCTGGGCCGCGCGGCAGGAATTCATCGAGAACTGATTGATCCGGTTAGCCAAGTCATTGATCACGTCGAGGGTAACCGCGATTTCCGGCGCCATCGTCCGCAGCGCTAGCTCGAAGAAATACCCGAGCGCAGCCTGGCCGAAATTTCGGAGAGCCTGAACAAATTCTGCCTTGTTCGGGAAGCTGAACCCTCCAAGGTAAACATCGATGCCACCACAACCAGCTTTAAGCGACGGAGGAGTGATCATCAAGGGCTGGAAATTCTTGTTCGGAACCCGCCAGCTCAAACCTCCACCACTGTAGCCGACCACAGACTGAGACGCAATGGCCTGGGGAGCCGTCGTGTTCACAGCAGCGCCTGCGGAATTGTAGAAATCGCCAATCCAATCTGCGTAGGCTGTTACAGATGACAAAGCCAGTGTGGCGGCTACGGCAGCAGCTGTAATACGCAATTGCAATCTCATTTCCTAGAATTCCTCCCCGGGTTTCGTCATGGTCATTACACGGATGCGCTCGGCCAGCTCCTCGCCGGCGACAACACCAGTACCCAGTGGCGTGACTTTCTGTGTCTTTCGGTCAATTAGATAGATAGCCGGAACTATATTGATGCCATTCCCGCCGGACGCAAGCATCGAAATCCCGTTGTCAGGCTTGGCGTCTGGAAATAGAGGTATGGGACCCGAGTCCATGGAGATCGTCAGTATTGGTATGCCCGTCTTCATGCTGAAGGCTTTGAGGATTGGCGCCTCGTCGTGGCAGTAGTTACAATCGGATCGGGCGAAAAAGAGAATGCCGTGCGTCTCGGACAGGTTCTTCAGATTGTCCTCTCGCATTTTGTCTTTACGCATCCTGTCTCGATCCCGGGCATAGCTCACTACAGACGATCGCGCCGAGTAATTCACATCCGGATTGGCCCAGACAACGCGGCGGGAGACATCAGCGAACATCGAGGCCTTGTCCATGACGAAATGCTGAGCCCTCAGGAAGGCCAGGACATTCTCCTCGGTGGGATTGACGACCGCCTCGCCCTTCAAGCGCGCCAGTTCCTTCTGGATCTCCTCGAGGGTCGTCATCTCATAGATGGTCTTGGGCTTTACCTCCGGCTTTAGCTTCTGCTCGTGGTGTTCTTCCTTTGGGTCGGGGTACCAGTTGAAGCCGCGGTCTGGATTAACCCAAGGTGTTTCGTCCCACCAGCTGCGAGTTTCATTCAATATATCTCCGCTCGTAGCATGGACTGTAATAGCCCAAAAGCAGCAACCAAAGGCTGCCAGATATTGATTTGCTCTAGGCACTTACTTTGCTCCGGTATGGGCAAGCGAAGGGCTCGACATCGATTCCAGAGAGCATGGTCATGACTTTAGCGGACACGTCACCTAGGCGCCCCTGGTTTAGTTGCTCCTTAACGAAATCCGAATCGCCCAAGGCGATCAGGCCCTTCGCAGAAGCAAGCTTGTGTTGGCGTATAGTTGCTTGAAGGAGGACTTTCCTAAGCTCCTCCTTTGCACCTGGTTGTTTGCGGCAGACAATCACGTTGGCGGCCACGAATGGCACCTCGCCAAGAATCGCAGAGGAGACCGTTGTTTGGGCACCAGGTCTGAGCATTTTCGCAATACCAGCGTCGAGGATGGTTCTAAACACATCATCCGGCTCGGCGTCATCCTCAACGGACGCTAGCGCACGTAAGAGAAGGTGGTCAGCCCTTTTCCAGTCTGTAAGAGCCTGGTGTGTGTCTTTCAGAGGAAGAATTCGTCGTAGGTCGGCAGCCAGATCGGAGGCATGGTGTTTTTCAATCCAAAATGCCGCGGCTCGCATCTGGACGACATCGATAGCGGAAGTAACAGGAGTAGCTAGGCGTGCGCGTATGGTCTCTACAGAAGGTTCTACAAATTTGATCGCCCAGCCGTCCATGTGCAGTTTGCGGTTCTGATTGAACCAGCCATCGACATCCGTGAAGACTGCCGACTCGTGGTCGAAAATCACTCCGTCCGCTCCAACCAGGCGATCGTCAGATTTGTCCCGGAATTTCCGGTGGAAGACGCCAGCGCACTTCAAGGCAGCTTTGTCTCCGGTGTATTCTCCGCCAGCGTAGTATCTCGGCCGGTTGATAATCATGTCGGCATTCATCAACTGCAGGTACAGCCAGTCGTCGCAGTCCGCGCGACCGATGACTTCGAAATACTTCGTCGGCGGAACTTGGCCAGTGAAGGCGATGTAGGCGCCCGACTTCGGATCCGAACGCAGCACCTCCACTGGAGCTTGTCCGATCAGAGGCGCTTTGCCTGGAGTTGGGGGCAGGCCCACCGCAGGATGCGGGTTATCCGGGTCCGGAGGCACGGTATTATTTACGTCCTTGCCCATGATCGATGCGGCTGCTGTCCGCATCTCTGGAGGTGACAACGGTATATACGGCTTTGCCGATCCGAGACCGGTACAAGCCGTCAAAGCGCAGACAAGGGGGAAGATACAGGACACGCGTAGCATGCCCTGAGGATAGTCCTCGCACTCAAGTTACGGCAATGCAGAAATGCAGCCGAAAAAGTGGAGTTAGGTGCAGTTTTGGATTCCCGCCCTTAGGGAAACACTGAAAAAGTCGTCGTATCCAGCCGGAGAGCAAGACGCTCAGAGCGCAGGATGCGAGACAATTCGGTTGCACCGGCTACTGTTGCGCTGCTGGCTGCTGAATCGGAGAACCCAGATCTGGCTTGAGGCCAGAGTCCTTCACCATCCTCTCTTCTAACTCGTATTCGCTATCTACTCCGGGCGGCAAGCCATTTTGGCACATGTTCAACTTGACGCTCATGTCAAGCATACGGGTTGAACCATCCGTCATGGGTAACAAGGTACCAGGAGTGTAGTAGCGAATGTTGAACCGCTTGCACCCCTCCTGCTTCAGGTTGGCTACAGTGGTCACCTCGGCAACTACTCGGGCATTCGGACGATTGATCTGTTGGCGGATCATCTCGGCGGTTCTCCCTGTCACCTCCACCGAGGCTTTGCCATCTTTGGCGTTCATGGCCTTCATCAGCAGATCACGGTAATCGGTTCCGTCTCCGGCGGCGAAGGTCATCGCCGGCAAGAGCGCGAGCAGGCTAACAATACCTTTAGCGTTCAAGACTCATTGCTCCCTTGGACTGCTGCTGGCTTTTTCACGTCATAGAACGGCTTCAGGACATTTTCAATGGCGTCGCTAATAACCATGTCAAGAACTACCTTGGAGTCCTGTGCCTTTTCCATTATCCACCAGTGTCCGCTGTCGCCGTTGACACTCAATATGACGGAACTGGTGAATTTGTTGCATTGGTCGCCATAACAAAACCCACGGGGATCGCCGGTGAGCAGTTCATTGAAGCGACCCGCGATTCCGGTCTTCTGGCCAATCCATCGAACCATGTCAGTGACGGACAGCATAGATGCCACGCCTGTGGCGGCTACAGACACGCCAATCTGCAGCAGATCCACGTTCTGATGGTGATAGTCTGGATTGCTGGGTTGAGCGACGCCAACAGCGGACTCCAACAACTCTCCAAGCCTACCGCGAACTTCCTCTTTGCCAGCACCGGAAATTAGGAATATGCCGTCGAAATTGAACTTCGCATCGGCATCTTCCAGCTTCTCAGCTACGGTGAAGCCCATCGCCCTCATTTTTTCTTGGAGGATGCGTGTCATCTTCGGGCTGTGTTTGAAAGAAACGTACAGACGCTTTTCTGCAATTCCGGCATTTGGCAGGGAATTGAAATGCGGTTCGCGCTCGATCTCGACGCTCGTCGTGGAACCAGTATCTGCCAGAACCACAACTGCTGAAGTCGCAAGAGTCAAAGCAAGAATGAATTTACGGACCATAGTAACTCGCAGCTTTTTGTTGCAACCGCTCGACTGCATAGGTATTTGTCTTAGGGTCGGGTTGGATGCTGTTGAAGAATTCTGACAGATCCATCTCGTCGAATTTCAGAAGCTTGAGCTCTTCCAGGGTAAAGCCCGAGCAATCCGGATTTTGCGCCGATCCCCAGCTCTTGCCGATCTGAGCACGACCTTGTTCATTGACGATACGACCGAGCTTTGAGGGGAAGCAGCACCATCCCTCTTTTTTCTCAACACATACCCCCAGAACTTTAGAACTGCAGTATGAACCAACCTGGTGGCATAATCCCTGCCCTCGCTTCATCCCCAGGATTTGATCCTGTTGATCGCAGCTCATCATATCCATAATGACGTAAATGGCAATAGAGGTTGCGAGAGACCATGGGTCAAATCCGACATAACTAATTCCGCCTGCGGTCGAGATTGAAAACTCTGCGCCCCAGATAGAGAACGTGCTCGATGTACTCAGGAGGTTGCCAGCGGCCTGTAAAGCGTATTCCTGAAGAATTTCGCTGCCAGTAGCCATCAAACCTTCGAAGATGTATTTGGAACCCCAGACGTAGATTTCTTCTGTGCCCACTTTGAAAACGGCCGTGCCGATCGCCTGGGCGATCACATCGTTCCTGCCGCCTTGACCTCCCCCTTTGGCTTTACAGCAGTTCTTTAGTAATTTTTTGGTGCAAGACTGCGACTCTCCATCGAAGATGTTGTAGTTGGTGGCTTCTCTGGCAAGCTCCATTTGCGAGATCGTCGCGGCGAAATCCCTATCGGCGGGATGACCAGTATCGAAACACTGGCCATCCAGGCAGAAAGACTGGGTTCCACAGTCTGTCTGGGTGGAGGTGGAAACCGGCGCTTCAGCGCATTTGTACTGGTGCTCAAGTAATCCACACTGGCCTCCGGGCAAAGTATCAACGCAAGTCGATCCAGTTTCGACGCAAAGAGGATCGTTCTTTAGTTCATCGCAGGTCGAGGTGAGGTTTGTAGAAGCGCAGGTGTAATCTTTCTTCCATTGCCAGCAGTCTTTGTAGACGTCCAGGCCATTAATATTTTTTGTTCCTGGGCCATCTACACAGGTTTGGGAAGCAACAGTGCAGTTCGGATTGTTGTCGAGCGACGTGCATTGCGACACATCTACCTGGTCATTGACGATCGTGTACGAGGTGTTGAGATATTGAACGTTCGTCGGAAGCGGCGTGATTTCCGAGCCGCAAAGATAGGTGAACTGCTTTTCGATGCAAACGCCAGTAAAGGCGACATTCGTACAGATTTCCGTCTGTTGCGTACATCCGGCTTGCTTCAGGGGCATGCAATAGTCGGCCGGGTTGCTGACCACGCAGTTGTAGTCCTCCTTCCACTGCCAGCAGTCCTTGTAGACATCGAGGCCGTTGATATTCTTTGTGGCGGGGCCATCGATACATATCTTAGCCGAGAGTTGGCAGCTTGGATTACTGGAGTAACTGGCGCATGGGGATGTGTCGATCGTGTCCGAGACGATCGTATAGCTATTGCCCAGTTGAATGACCCCATTCCCCACTTGCGCAGCATTGTCGCAATGGTAGGTCTTCGTATAGCCGAGGCATGTCCCATTGAATGCAGTTCCGTTGCAGACTGAACTAACTTGGGAGCATCCAGGCGTGGCAGCGATGGCCGCACAGTAATCGACCGGGTTGGGATCGACGCAGTTGTAAGTTGCTTGATAATCCCAGCAGTCGCGATAGATCATCGTACCGCCAATGTTTTTAGAACTGGGCCCATCCACACATACCTCGCCCGTCTTTTGGCAGGTAGCAACTGCGTTGGCTCCTGTCGAGAAGGTAACAGCCACTAGGACCGACAGGATGTATCGGAAAATATTGTTCATCTCCCACCTCGGACCATGTCCATGGCGAGATACAACGCTCGGACGGTAAGTACATTCATGTTCACAAATTTGTCTTTCATCGAAGCAATCACTTTGCCCTTCTCCGTCCGCCCGTTTTTCGTGACCTCGATATCAATAATTGTCTGCTGTGTAATGATTTGTGCAACACGGCATCTTTCGGGGGGACATGAAGGATCGTTACCGATGCCCTTCTCAAACATGCGTTTGGAAAACCACCGTCCTTGATCCCCGAGATCAACGGGAATTGGGTTTCCCGTAACCAGGGATATGCCTTGTTGGGTATTAGGCTGCTGCCCGTGATCACCGATGGTGTAATGCCCTTCCGGAACATGGGCTGGAGTAGGCTTTTCCTTCACCGGGACAGACAAGGCCACTCGCTGGCCTTCCGCGATGGCGGCGATATCTTCCTGGGCAGCTTTGCCATTTGAAGACTTAATGCTCAAACTGCCCTTCAGAGTCAGGTATTGCTTCGCATCTGCCTTGTTCCACGCCACAGCAAAACCATGTGCGGCTAAATCACGGCGTATCGTATCCGTGATGGACGGGCTACCGACAAACTGAGCATAGACGGCACCAGCTTCGGGCCTAAGCGTAGCCACGCCCTCAACGCGACTTTCGATTCGGCCCAAATCCCCTGCAATCGCTAATGCAGCCAAGAAAGAGACCGCTATTCCAATAATTATTCTCATCAGTACGTCCTACTGTTTAGCGTTGCGCACTGGTCGTTCCAGACATCGGTGTATGTAACCTGAGTGGGGAGGGAGAAGTTCGCTGACCCGTAATACGAAAAGCCCAGGCACGGGTTGTAGAACCAGGAGCCCATAGTGCAAGTCGTAGCGTTACAGGTTTGGCTGTAGTAGGTTATGAAGCAGTACCCAGCTCCGGTATTCATATTGGTAATACCCTGGGTTTGCGGGATGTAGGCCCCAGGCGTTCCGGGAATGTTTGCCCAACCTAAGTCTACGTAGAATTGGTTGGTTCCGTGCACCTGCGTGTAGAAGTGCTGCTGGTAGTACCCGTTCTGGCAGTAGTAGTCGTATACCAGGTAATCGATGCAGTAAGGGCAGGGGTCGGCGATTACTCTGACGATAAAGGCGCCCGGCGTACATCCTGGGATCGTGTTGATCTGGATGTTCAGCGTCTTATGGCAGGTGTGGGTATTGGTTTGATATTCGATTTTCGTGCACTGGTAGTTGTAATCTACATCAACCACAACCACATCGCCGTAGGTACAGGTTCCGTGGTTGATGGTGGAGATGGTTTCCTTACAACTGTAGAGGTAGTCAGGATCGACGACGACGTTCTGACCTATTGTGCATGAGGCGGCCCCGTTTTCCGACCAGTCATCACATGTTTGCATGACAAAGTCTGGCGTTGAGGCTTGCTGTGTGGTAGTACAGTTCGAGTAATTTCCGTTAATCGCCCCAGCAATGGCTTCTGGATTAGCTGCGATCGCCTTACCCTGCAGCATGAGCGGGTCGCTGCGGGTAATTTGACTGTTCGCATTGAAAGACTGTGCATTAACTAATGAATTGACTGCCTCACAATGTTCCTTGTCTGCCGGATTCGTCGATGACGTGCCTGCGCCGCATTCAGAAATCTTGGCTTGGCCTCCAAAATACAGTGAGTTCAATACTGTGTTTTGCCCTCCATAATAGGCAGATTGCGGCGGCGGTATTTGGGAGTAGCCGCTGACCACGTTACCCGCTTGGGAATGACCAATGTTGTTGAAGATGTCTTGTGTGTGAGTGTTATCTCCAGCCGCTTTACCGTCCGCAAAAGCGGCCATCTGCTCTGGCGTTTGTGCGTAGGCAATTCCAAAAGATATTGCCAATGCCACGATTAGGGAACGGATGATCATTGCCGAGTCCTTTCCAGACGCTGAAGGTAAATGTCGGCTTTCTCTCCGATCGGACCGCCTCGGCTCGACCACTGCTCCAAGGCGTACTCCAACGTGACATCGCCTGTGAGTGCGTATGATTGGCTGTCACAGGTGTCTGAGGAACAGCCCTCTTCCTTGCTCGCAATTACAAACGTCGGAACGGCTTTGACGTTGTAGCGGGTGAAGGCCTCCGGGTCGATTTGAATTTGGGCACCCGTAGTGCCAACCGGCTGAAGGGCCTCCATCGTCTTCTGGATGGCCCCCCTGGTTCCCAGAGGTGCAACCAGACCGCGCATGACCAGAACCGCACCAGTTGCCTTAGCCTGTTCCCCAAGCATGACCAGTGCTTTGGTAGGCATCGATGTCGAGATAAAGATCATCAGCTCCTGCTTTGCCGGCCCCTGTCCAACTCCAGATGCCTCGTACTTATTGGCGAGCGTCAACGGATCGACCCCTTTCATCTTTCGGACTTCCTCTACGCTCAGTCCTTGCTTATGCCCTGTTTGCTTGTCGTTCTGCCGCATGGATTGAGCTTGGGCCATTGCGCGCTCGATAGCCTGCTGGGTGCGGAGGTAAGGATCTTGTTCCTGTGCCGAGGGGTTAATCTGTGCCAATGCAATTGCAGGGGGTATGGATAGCAGGGCAAGAGCTATTTGACGTTTCGTCATAGGTGTATATCGCAATATCAGGTGACGGTTTAGGATGCTTACGGGGCCATGTAATTCAGCAAGTTTCCGGCGCAGCAATCCCTTTTCCGGAAGATTTGGTAGACGAAATCCTCGCCCTTAACCGGAAACTCTCTGCCTGACCCCCAGAGGGCGGTTGAACGCCCGAACGGCTGACAGCATTTCCCGGCGATTTTCTTGGTTTGAGGTATCGGGTAGAGCATCGTGTATTTGTAGTCGGTTTTCTTCATTACTGGCTCAGGGTAATAGCCACACAAGCCGTCATCACCGGATGCTGCCCACATTAGAAGTTCTCGATGCAGTTTTGTGGCCATCCGCGCTGCGATGAGTGAAGAGGCCTGAACACCACCTACTTTCGAACCGACCCATCCGTCCAAAGGAAACATTGAGCCCTGGCAGCCATCACACCAGAACAATTCATCACGCCCGAATCCGAATGCCGTGGCAGATACGCAGTCGAGCGCGCAGGCTGCTTGGGCTATAGGATTTCCCCACAACACAACGTCCGGATTGATGATGAAGGTCGATACGCTGTCAGACCACAACGGATCAATTTCAGTCAGGTATACGAGGTCAAATACACCTCTTTCAAGGCATTTGTCGTCCAGCAGCACCTCAAGCCAGAACATCAAGGGGTTGGTATACCAATGAGCGTGGTAAAACGCACTAGGGGAACGCGCTTCGCTCTTTCCTGTTTGTGCGTGTTTGGCTGTCTCAATACCAAAGTCCATACTGACGCCACCCATCCCGACGAAGCAGTAAGGTGTGCGTGTCACATCGACCATGCGTACTGGTTCCCAGAATCCCATCTTCATGCCGATCTGCGGGGGGTCTGTGCAGGCACAAAACGGGTTGCTTGATGAGGCAAGACTAGACGTGTTTTCGTCTTGACCCATCGTGACTGCATTTGATCCGGCCAGCTTGATCGGAAAGGAGCAGGACCAACAGTAATCCGTGATCGGGTTGGCGAACGCGCCATGACAGTTCGGGTCAGCCATCACATGCAAGGAGAACGCCCCAGCCAGCAAAGCAGCGGTAGCAGCAATCATTCGTCGGTAGAACAAGAACATCAATTCATCTCCAGCTCGTCAATTCGCAACCGTTTCCCTTCCTGGCTCACCAGTGAAGGAACGCGGATAATGCCCAGTTTGCGCACCAGCATTCCGCCTTGGTCGAAATAAACCTGAGTCTTCCATTGACGAGACATTTCTAGGGGCTGCCCATTGACCAAGACGGCCTTCATCTGGCCGTTGTATTGCTGCATCAAGGCCTCTGCTTTCTTCACTTGGGCAGGGTCGGTACCGTCGAAGAACAGCAAATTCTTCGGCAAGGTCACGTAGTCGAGTGGGTTGATAGTTTTTCCTGCTTCAGCGATCACGTTTCCGTTTGGATCCGTGATCGTTTTGGGGACCCGCACCGTTGGGTCCCAATAGAACACCCGCGCTTTTTCGACACGGGAGAGACCCTTAACGGGCTTAGGGTTCTCGATAGAGCGCTTCGCGCGGTCGACAGCTTCCTTCTGCAACCGAGCTAACTCTCCGGACCTCTGCTTTTCTTTCAGGACCCGATAGATCTCTTGGAGCATGTCTGGTTCAACGATCGGATGTACCGGGCCAATCTGCTCTGCGGCTTTACTTGGTATCACAACACCACAGGCGATAATCAGTGGAGTGAGTCGACGCAGCATGGAAGATATAAGGGGGATTTGCATCACGTTAAGATAACGAGCCCCCTTTGCTATGCCAATGGAGAAATGCCGCCGAAAATGTGGGACTAGGCGTAGAAATGGACTGGCAAAAAATACAGCTGGAGCTGCGGTTGGAGCCTGATAAGGGCCGAGTCAGAACAACGAAAAGGTCCGGCCGATGATTTCTTTCTCAGTAATCCATCCAACCATCGCGTAGCGTGAATCCAGACTGTCGGGGTGCGGAGCGTAAACGTAATATGAGCCCTGCGGGATCACCCCAACCGGCCCCGCCTCGAGCGGCTTGCCACTCATCGAGAAAGTCTTCGCTACCCCGATCGTGCCATTGCTACCAGGAATCATCGTTGCCATATTGCGTTCTCCAGGTGACATGACAGAGAACCCCCTGGCAGGCGTCATGCTCACTATGTCACCACCAACACCGCCAATGATTTTGACCATATGAGCACCCTTACGAAATGGGGAAACCGGGTTTTCGGTCGGGAATTCGAAAGCCACATAGTCGCCTCGTTTGAGGCCCGTCTTCCATCCCTTCACGGTGATGAACACGTGATCCGGTAAAGAGTCCGTGTAGTTAACGTCGATACGAATCACGAGTTGAAGCAAGAACACCACAACCAATGGGATGGTGTAGTGCTTCCAATACCGCAGAAAGTGGGACTTACAGAGGTTCAGGTATTCCGGCAAGGAAAGGCGGCGAGCACCGTTGGCTGGCGCAAGCAGGCTCATTTCTTGTCTCCTTCAATGATCGGGGTACGGCTACCGCCGCCCAGCGAACGCAATTGCTTGACGAGCTCATCCTGATTGACGTTTTCCATTCCCAAGCGACGTTTGAGTTCCGGGGTTAGGTCCTCAGCGCCTGCCGGCTTAACTACGGCCGCTTTGACGAAGATGCTGCAGCCACACTCCTGTTGGAGTTCGTTGAGGGCGACTCCCACATCCTTGCCAAATTTCGCCACGTCGTCGTAAGCCTTTAATTTTGCTTCCTCGGAGGCGTCCGGACGCATCGCCGCAATGGTGACTTGGAGTTCCTTGATGTTCAGGACTTCTGAGAGATCAACGACAGCGTATCTCTGTTTATTCGGCAACACATAGAAGTAGTGGTAGGCAATCAGCACAATGACCACAATGAGAACGGTAGTAACGAGGCTGATCAACCTCCCCAACCAGACGCTCTCGCCCTTCTCAACATCGTCGGATGTAACTTCTGCTTCTGAGATTCCCGGATCGACCTCGGCCAGGACCTCAGTGTTTTGGTTTTGGTTCATTAAGCAGCTTTCCTTTGCAGCTTGTGGGTGTAGCCCGGCATGCCACGATCGGCCAGAACGGATTCCAGCGCCTCGACAATCGTGTAGCCTTGCTGGCGGTATGCTTTGACAGCCTCAAAGTCCTCGGCTTTGGAGGAAACCAGGAGCAGAGAGAACGGGTCAAATAAAACACGGCCGATGCCGTGCCCCATCTGACCTCCGTGTACGAAAACCTCGGAATAGACGCCCTGTACTGTCTTCACCGACATCAGCATGTCTCTCATGCCCTCGTCGATGACCAGCTTGTCTGATTTCTCTAGGGCGAGGATCGATTCGGGCTTTTGGCGCAATAGGAACAGCCAATCAGCGTTGTTGAAGGCAGCCTCGGCGGCGCGGGACATGCTGAAGTCCCCTATCCCCTGTGTCGCAGCGCAAAAGCTTCCGTGATATTTCCGAGCGCGGCGATACCCTGTTTCGATGAAATCACCGCTGTTTCCGCTACCCAAGAGGGACCAGGCCTCGTCCAGGATGCATATTTTGGGACGATTCCGCGTCAAGTACATGTTCTGGGTGATGCGGTACATCAGCAAGAACATAATGACAGCCTGAAGGTCTTTCTTGGCAGCAAGTTCTTCCAATTCAAGGACAATCAGATCGCTTTCAAAATTGACGTTGGTTTCTCCATGAAAGTATCGTCCGTACGGACCATCGCTTGTGTAGGGGAACAACTGGATCCCAATGTCCCGGATCCGTGGATCGCATAAATTCTGGCGCTCCTCATGCGGCAGTGCGCGAACCTTGGCGATCCACTCTGGATCGGCCCATTTGGAATTCGGACCACCTTTCTCGCAGTTGTTGATTAGCGAGTACGCGAGGTCGTCGACCGTTGCTTCGCGGCCCTTTTCGTACCACACGGACAGAATGTGCAGTCCAAGTTGCCGGCGACGATAGTCGTCCAATGGTTCGCTTGGCGAAACCATCTGTTCGAACAGGGGGACCAGCATTTCAAGGTCATCCTCGATGTCTTCAACCATCGTGAATGGATTCAGCCGAATATCCGATTCCGGGGTGAATTCCAGATACTGGCCGCCAACCGTATGACACAGCTTTTCGAACGACCTACCAATATCGACGATCCATACGCGGCCGCCAATCCCCAGATATGACAGTGCGATCGAGTTCAGGAGGACGGATTTGCCTGAGCCACTGGTCCCTGCAATTACGGCGTTGAAGTTACCTGTCATGTTTGCAAACAGATCGATGGACATCGCCTGGCCACGACGGCCCCACATCGGCACAATCGGACGGCCAACCCCGTGCCACTCCGCAAGCAGGGGTGCCATGTTTACTGCATTGGGGATCGTCTTGGTCGTCATGCGCTGAGCGGTACGGATATCCTTGGTCAGCGTTGGCGTCAGGGACATCGGCAAAGAACCGAGCAGGCCTTGGATCTGGATGAAGGTGTCTTCGACGATCTCGAACTGACGTGACCGCCATACCGCCTGGGCAGATTGCTCTGCCCGGGCCATGTCTTCTGGGGCAGCCCACAGGATGAGTTGGTGGTACATGTGAACCGTGCCCTTGCCCTCGTCGAAGCTACGCTGGGCAATGTCCCAATCGTACTTGATGTCCTGCAGTTCAGGCAGGAATCTCGCCATCGGGCTCTCCGCCTTTTGGGTGGCTCGGGCTGCTTTCATCTGAGTAGTTGCCCGAGATTCTTCAAAATCAAGAGTAGAAATGCCGATGGTGATCATGAATGGCGAGGTGTAGCCGATCGCCGGCTGCATGTAGTCGCCAATCAACGAGCCCATGGCATTCAGCGTGCAGGCCTTCGGATAGCTCCGAACCGACATGCACTTTGCAATGCACTCATTCTTTCTCTGTGGTAGGCCGTAAATCAACCCGTCCTCGGTGACGCGCATCACGGTGTTCGGGGCGATGATCTGCTCTTTGATGGGCCGGCCTTCATCGTAATTGATGTGGGGAGCGTTGCGCTTGAGAATGGCTTCCTGGGGATTCAAGACCACTGCACACCAATTGATGAGGTCTTCAGGATCCCAGTCCCGCTCGTATTGGTAGTATGTTTTCAGGGTCGTTGCGCACGTTTCACGAATTGTTTCAATCTCATGTAGAAGATCTTCGTCCTCGTAGGAGGTAGCCGGAATGACGACGCTCATTACAATTCGGAAATCGCGCAGTAGGTATGGCTGGTTCGGCACCAGAGGATCTGTCGCACCCTTGCGAAAGTGCTCCGCTTGGCGTTGGGCCAGTGCGCGGAACAATTCGCGGCGTTCCCGCTCCTCTTTCGTGGGTGCTGTTGCCGGATCCAATCGAACGCCAACATATGCATCCAAAAAACGGTCAATGAGAGGCGTGGCAATCAGACTCCACTGGACACCGGAACCCTTGGGTAAATAGGTAAAGATCGTGGTGAGAAGATCCGCCATGTCTGGGGTTGCCCCGGTCTGCGGTGTCATCTCCAGGCAGAAGCCAATCGCGTCAACCTTTTGCGGAACGTCGCCTTCAAGAACGAAAAGGCGGCGCTCTGGTATCCAGGCGAGATATGGCAGCAAGTCCGAGAAGCGGTCATAGTTCACTTCTCGGGACGGATTGGCGATCGGAGACGGGGTGTAATGCTCTACCCCCCCTTCCTTAAAGATAGTTTTGAAGAAATTCTTAATGGTGCCCATGGGGAGGAAGTCACTCTATTACTTGGTATCGGGTTTCTCGACCAAGTGTTCGTACTGCTGCTTTTGGATGAGCGGCTGAACTGTCTTGTCTGCCTGGGATTGCTCCTGGCTACTCTGAGTCGGTCGATTGAGCGGATAGATCGGTTTGAATTGACTACTGATTGAGTTCCGATTGACCTCGATCATCCACTTGCCGCTGTGGACCATCGTGTAGAGGTAGGACTGATCATGCAGATCGCCGTCTGCATCTTCGTACGGAGCCATCCAGATGCGAAGCACCAGTGGTGGTTGTCGCACGGGCATCCCCGAAAACGGGGCATTCATGTCCTTGGGCGAGACCTTGCTATCGTTGCGCTGTGTCCCATAAGGCTTTTTCTCTCCGTCCTGCGTCTTCGATGCGGCCTCCTCCTGGCGCTGGAAAGGAAGATTGCCAGCCATGGTGTTTTGATATACGCCAGTGATGGATTGACAGTTCACACCCGGTGCTGCCTTACAGCTGAAGCTACTGGCGGCATCAAGGCCGCTCATCGAACCACAGCCCGCCAGGAACGCGGCGGTAAGCGCAGATGCTGCGAGTAGGAGTTTGTTCATCATCTCTTGGCGACCTTGCCAGTGGCTTGATTGAGCATCTGTTCCAGCTTCGCGGCCGAGGGGGCACCCGGAATGATCGAACCGTCCGGCAGGATAACTGTCGGCGTACCATTGATACCCAGGGATTCGGCCAGCGCCACGTTACGATCAATCGGGTGCTCGCAGGAGCCGGTGGGGATTTCATTGCGACGCATGAGACCTTCCCAAGCCTTGGCTTTATCCGCCGAGCACCAGACAGCCACCGCCTTTGTCTTGGCTTGTGGGTGCAGTTGGTCGATTGGGAACATGAAGAGGTAAATCGTCACGTTTGTCAGGTTGGCGATGTTATTTTCCAGTTGCTTGCAGTACGGGCAGTCCGGGTCGCTGAAGATGGCGACCTTCCGGCTGCCGTCGCCGCGGACGATGGTAATTGCATCCTTCAAGGGCAAACTATTGAAGTCAATCTTGGCCACTTGTTCTGCCATGATCTTGCCTTCCGTCAAATCGGTCTGGGTCTGCATGTCAAAGAGATGGCCAAATAGGAAATACCGGCCGGATTCTTCGACATAGGCGACGTTCTTGCCCATGACTACTTCATAGATACCCGGCAGGTTGGTGGCTGTTACAGACTTGAATACCGTGCTGGGATACTTCTGCCTCAGATTGGCCAGGACAGCGGTGTCCTTGAGTGTGTCTCCGGCTGCAAGCGAGGTACCGGTGCACAGTGCAGAAGCCAAGAGGGAAGTGATCAGTCTCGTCGTCTTCATTTCAGGTCCTTTTTCGAGGGTTGTGGTTGGGCCATTTTTCCAATTTGACCCGTGCTTTTCTGGAATTTCTTACTTGCGGGCGACGGAAATGCCTTTGGTTATCACAATGTCCACCGGCTGGCCTGCATCCACCTCAATGACTGGGAACATTTTGTCGGCGAGCTGGATGTAATACCGTGACAATTGCTGCAGGGCATTCCCGACACCCTGCCCAATGCCGGCCTGGAGCTGTTGCCCATCCTTCACTGTTTGCGTCGCGCCTAGGGGCGATACGGAGGTGGTCATTGCGCCCTGGGAGAAGGCAGTACCGATCCCCGATGCCACACCCGCCAAGAGAGCATTTGCAAGCACTTGGCCCTGCTTACTAACCAAGCGGCCCCGAATGCCGGCCTTCCCTGTCGAATCAGCTACGTAGCCTTTCACAGATACATCAAGCGCACCACCGTCTTCGGAAATGCAACTCAGTCTGTCAAGTCGGATCAATGCCCGCTCACTGCTCAGGTCGCCGGCACCGTTTGCCGTGAACCGACAATTCTTGTAGTCAGCTTTGAACTTGTTCGGTAGCGATGCCATGTCCAAAACCTCAATCACAACAGGATGGGGATTCTGCTGGGCTTGGCCTCCGGTCGGGGCGTCAAGCCCAGCAAGCAAGACACCACGCATGAACGTGCCGGCCGGGATATATGTTTCGGCGTTTTGGTCACTAGTCGCTTTAGCAACTGCACCGTTATTTTCATCATTGGCGTCATGGGTGATGTTGTTCTTGCCTGTCGGGGCTGGAAGGCCCTTGGATTGGCTATTACCCATATCCACGCGCATGATTCCTTTAACAATCTCTGCTTTTGGCGCTCCACCGTTGAAGTCAGGTGGGCCCGGCTGACCGAGCGGCCCCGTCTGCATTGGCAGACCCGTCGCTGGCGGTGCCTTTGATGCGCGGCGCTCGGCTTCTTCACGCTCGCGTTTTTTCTTCTCTTCCTCTTCTCGTTTAGCAGCAGCTTCCTGATCGCGGATCTTGGCGTCGGCGTCAGCCTTTTCTTTGGCTGCCAGCTTCGCCTGGATATCGGAGAGCTGCTGCTGAAGCTGCGAAATGCGAGCCCCTTCCTGCGTACGCCATATGTCGGCCTGATTGATTTGCTCGCCTTGGGCGCCAAACGCCTTGCGGGTAGTTTCCTGGGCACGCGGCGGGGGCGCTTTCTTTTTCTCTCCAAGCATGGCAGCGCCAAAGGCAATCAAGACAACAACAACTAGAAGACTGACAAGGATGATGATTTGCTTCCGTCGCACCTGGGATATTGCCTTGCCTTTCGCCTTGATACCAGCCATCAGTTGCTCCTTACCACATAGATGGTGGTCGATTGGCCGGCCTCGAGGAGCATGTTCTCGATGGCCACAGCGACAACACCCTTGCGATACAGCTCCTGCTCAACAAGACGCATTGGAGTCTTTCCTGTATTGGTGAGGACATATTTCTCACCTACCAAGTCGCGCCCGTTATATACGGCCGTCATCACAAAACGGGTGTTTTCCCAGAGAGCAAATTCCTGATGGGTGACCCGCATCTCAACGCTGGTAGGTGGTTCTTCCAAGGCCATTGATGCGACCAGATTTCGAACCTGCTTTTCCAAGTTGCTGGAAGACCTCCGCTTCCCCTTGCTGTTCTCAGTAGTGCGGAAGGTGGATGGCTCTTTGATTACGATGTCTTCTTGCGGAATATCGACAGGCTGCATGACTAGGTTATAGGTCGCACCGCTACCTGCAATCACGCGCACATTGATCGGCTTATTGAGAATCGCCGGCCGGATGAACAACTGACCGCGGTCTTCGTCCTTCTCGACGGTTAGTTCGCCATCCGTTGCGATCAGGGTACGAATCTTCCCTCCGTCGATGTACAGGCGCGTCGTCTCTTTGGCGCTGATCTTCACGAATGCATTCTGGCCCTCGACTGGATTAACTTCCTGAAGCGCGAGAGTGTTGAAGGAGACGACAACAGCCGTCGCCGCAAAAAGCAGTTTCTTGATTACCATGCCGTATCCTTTAACGGGAGATCGGGGCAGCAGGAGTCGCCGCTGGCGTAACAGGAGCGGTTGGCGCTGGTGTCGCCGGTGAGTGGAAGGTTCCAGCCTGTTGTTGGACAGCTGGTACGTCTTGGGCCGGTTGCTGATACAGAGATTCAGTCTCAGCGGTGGGTGGAGCGTTGGGGGGATCAAACGGACGAACCGGGCTTGTCTCCCTCAACTCCTTGATAAAAGTACGGCTGCCGTCGTAGTCGAAGACAACGAGATAGGCTTTCACTTCATCACCAGGGACGCGCTTGTCTGCGATGAAGGTAGACTGGGTACCAATCAGAGCGACTGCCTGGTCTTTTTCGCTAATCCGCACTTCACGAGGCATGAAAATCTTGCTCATGTTCTCCTGCTTCAGACGATTTGCACCCATCTTGAAGCGAACGGCCAGCTCACCATTAACGGACGGGTGAACTAGCTTGAGGAGGACGGAATTCTGATAATCGATGGACTGAGGAGAAACGGTCGCGTACTGGGAAATTACCCAAGAACCCATCTGTTCGAGCCATTCAGGACCAATGTGTTTTCCATCGACCCAAAAGGTCTTGTTGATTTCAGGGGGCACGAGGATGGTCCGCACAGTGCGGTCCATCGTGAAGAAGGCTCCTGCCATAAACACGTTGGTCAGCAGGGAAGCAATCAAGATCATCTGGAAAGCCTTGGTAACGCCTGCGCGGGCTTCCACATCTGCCATCAATTTTCTGAGTAACATCAGTACAGTCTCGTCGTCTCGGTGTTGGGATAATCAGCCGATGAATTCACGTATGGCTGATGGAGGGGTGATACGAAACCCGAAACTGGTAGGCAAATACCAGTAAAGGGCATGAAGCCCAAAGGCACGACTACGCCCGGACTTCAATTTCTGGTAGGACAAGGCGATAACTACGCCCAGACCAGAGAATGTCAGGGTCTGGTTCGTCATGATTCCAATGACGACACAGCCCATGAAGAGGATCGCCACGTCGAAGTCCCACCACAAGAACTTGGGTGGATCATCCAGACGGTGCGGGATGATGTACTTGTGATCGATATCCGACATGGCGATTGCTCTACGCTTGTGGCCTGCTACGGCTGAATCAGATCAGCGCGGAAGCGATGCCGTCAATGATGCCTGGGCCGATGGCGAACAGCACGGCGAAGATGATGCCGATCAGAGCGGGCATCGCGGTGGACTTCGCAAAGCCGACAATGGCGCCCACCAAGAAAGCGGCGATAGCCAGAGTGCGACCCAGGTAGCCTTCAGACCAGCCCTTCACCAGGTTGTACAGGCCGCCGAACTCGGTGCCGGTGGTGCCAGCAAAGGCCGGGGCAGCAAGAACGAGGGAGGAAGCGGTGAGGCTAACGCGGTTGAACATCTTGGAAAGCAGTTTCATGTCTTTGTCCTTGGCAAAAGTTGAAAGATAAAATTGGATTTGTCTCGTCGTCTCGTCGTCTCGTCGTCTGAACTTATGCTTCTGTCTTGCTATGGATATCGCGAACAACCACCTCACGCGTCCGAGCAAGCAAACGGTAGAGAGCTTCTTTGCTCTTTCCTGCGTCTTCGATAACCAGCTCAAGAGCTGCAGTTGCAAGACGGCGTTCTTGAAATAGGTCGCGATCAGGAAGAGTGGAGCGAAGATCGCGAAGCGCCTTTTTGGTCTCTTCCCTGACGAGGACTGCTTTGTAGCCGTACTCGTGGTTTCCAGTAGTCTGATTGTTCATTTGGTCGTGATCGTAATATCAATGTCTGTGCGTCTGAGTTCTTGCATGATCCTTTTTGAGGCACGCAAGTCACCATCACAGCAAGGGGCCTGGGCCACTGCCGTAATTGTTTCAACAGGAACCCCAGTCTTGACAAGCGCTGCCTTAACAGCCTGCGCACGCCGGATGGCAAGTTTCTCGTTGAACTTGAGAGAGCCAGTCGGATCAGTTCGTCCTGCGACGACAATCGACTTGGCATTCTTGAGATGACCAGAGGAGATAATCTCGTCAACTTCTTTGAAACCGGAGGTGTCGAGGCGACCCCATCCCCAACGGAAATGCACTTTGAAGTGCACCTGCTTCGGCGTTTCAACAGCCTTAATGGAGGTAGGTGTTGAAGGTGGTGCTGGTGTTGGTGGTGCGGGCTTGGGGATAAATTTCGGAGTTCTCTGCGGGCAATTGTCTGTTTCGCAAAACACCAGTTCAGCGTTTTGCTTAGTGCCGACCTCGACGACTTCCAGCTTACTGTTTGGAGGCCGTTCGTCAGAGTTCTGAATGGAAGCGCAGGCCGACATCATCAGAGCCAGAGAGGCGCAGGACAATAACTTATTCATCGTCACGCACCTCTTCATAATTCAGGAAGCCGCCGCCAACAGAGAACGCCTGGAGATCGTCTTCCCCAGATGCTGTCGCGAGCTTCATGGACTGGTCGGACTCTCCGAGCTTTACGACCATGATCTTCTTCGGCTGAATAGCAGCGCTTGCGCTGTGAATCGGCATGTTGGCAGCTGCAGTAGCAACCTGGCCATAGGCTGAGGCAGCTAACACTTGAGTCGGCGCATCGATGTCACCACCTTTTTTCAGTGCTGCGTGGATCTTCCAGGCATATTGATTGCGGCGGCGAACGCACTCGGCTTTGTCCAGCTTGGCGCAGCCCACGTTGTAGGCGCCAATCGCATTCCAGTTCCAGCCAAGCTTCTTGGCGTTGTTGGACAGAATCCATGCGCCGACTTTGACATTCGTGCATGCGTCCTTCAGGGACTCTTCCGTAACGCCGTACTTCTCGAGTTTAGGCAGCCAACTCGAATTGATCTGCATGATACCGACATCATATGTCCCATCACTGTTGACGTTGCGAGCATTTGCATTGAAGCCACTCTCTGTTTTCGCAACTGCCTTAAGCACCTCAACCGGGATGCCATAGCTCTCGCTAGCAGCCTCCCAGCACGTTGCCCTTGCGACCATGGGTACTGTAACGGCCAGCCCACAAAGTGTGATCAACAGGTATTTTGGGGTTGCGTTCTGCATGGGCCAAATCTTGCCGGCTGACAAGAAAATCTACAATGCAGAAATGCCGCCGTTTTGATGGGGTTAGGTGTAGAAATGGATTCAGTTACGCAGAATGTTGAATGTTCGAGATAACTAAGCGCACGAAAACGCCCATAAGCGTAATCACGACAGGGTAGAAAAAGACCGACAAAGGGGTCACTACAGCGAAGGCAACCATCGATGAAGCCGCCAAGGCGATAATCAGGTGCCATGAGACATTGTAGACTGTGGGAGATGTGTATTTGAATGAGGCCAGCTTTGCCTTTCTCGTCATCACTCCATCGAAAATAATGGCAGCTAAGAACGGTGTCAGATAAATCACCCAAGACCAGGAATGGGCAATCCTGAAAAAAAACATCCAGATGTTGTAGAGAAAGTTCCCCCAGTATTCCATCAGGTGCTCAGCGTAAGGTGTCATCGCATTCGGTAGCATGACGCCTGGTGCCACTTCCTTACTCGGCATGGGCTTGACGAAATGCTTGCGAATGAGCGGATCAATTCCAGTACTGACCATCGCAACATCATAGAGCCGGTTCGTCCGATTAAGGATCGTCTGCACTTCCTGGCCGTCATACCACTCCTCCGCGGTGGCCAGCTCCTTTTCTACGCACGACACATAGTCGGCTTGGTTAATCAGCAGTGGAGCGAATAGAAAGATAACGATGATTGCGAACAGCCAAAGTAATCCGTGTCGGGTCATTATGGCTTTCCTACTGTGAGGGGCTCATGTGAAGCAAGCTCAGGTAATCAAGTCCAGCTACCTCGAGATCCTTTGTAGGACTGATAGCTGCCAGAAGCTTGATCATCACTGTGCTGGAAGCGACTGGAGTATCACGCTCTCGGATTTGTATCGCGTAGCGCTTATGGTTGGCAAGGTATCGCATCAAGGGCTCATCGTAGGTCCAGACTGACCAAAGTCCATCCTTGCCCTCAACAGACACGCGAATAGACGAAAGTGCCTTAGCACTTGCGGCGATTCGCTCGATGAACTTCCTGTGGCTTACTTCATAGCCTAAGAGCAATGTTTCGTCATAGGAAGCAATCGCATCCCGCAGCGTCTGTTCCGCAAGGTTCTCGCCATTCACGACCAGCCATGGTGACACGAAATAGATGAACTGGAACGCCACATGCTCCAGGGTAGGCCAATCAGTGAACGCCTTCACCGGGCCGGATGAGAATCCGGCGCTACTTAGAATTCTGTTGAGGCTTAATCTCACGAGGGTGTTAGCGTTCATGCTTCTTCATGTGAAATGATTGGCAGACGGCCCTTGATAAGTCTGCCGCCTGAAACCATTGCGATGTATTGCCAGTTTGGCAGTTGCCCAAGTACGTCCGGCGGCAGAACATCTTCCAGAGCTTCAGTTACTCTCTCCTGTACAGAGCCGGTGAAATGTGTGATCGTCTTTTCTGTCGAAGAAGACGTCGCATGGATCTTCTGTTGCGTATAGACGTAGGTCTGACCAAAGGTTTCCGTAACGAAATCTTGAGTAACCCTGTCCTTGATTCGCATGGAAACGAGATTATTGAAGTTCCCGAGCATCTGTCTAGCCTTGTCCATCGACTCGAACCGCGCAGCCAGGTCAGGAATCGTTTGGATGGCTGCCAGATTGATGAAGCCGGCACCGGCAGACTTGTTCAGCATTTGGATGTACGGATCGTTGACCACCTCTGCAGCCTCATCGACGATGAGGAATACCTTGTGGTTTCCGCCGTAGTTGTAAAAAGCTGCAGCAACCGAAGTTAGGTCCGATAGCAACATCGAGCCGACCGCAGAGCTGATTGTCTTATTTGCCAACGAATCCAGGCCAATGCTCACTACGCTGTTGGCGCGAATCAGCGAAGCTAGGTCTGTCATCGGCCGAGTATCTGCAACATCTCGCGGGTCAGGAGAAAGTAGATCTCCGAGCTCTCCGGTAGTGAGCATCCCCAGAATCGGCACAAGGTTTGCAATCATCTTGGTGTAGTGAGCGCTGTCATGCTTGTAGATGGTTGCCAAGGCCTCAATAGCTTCGTCTCGTATGCCACGCGGAACGATCATGTCCAGATAAAATTCCAGGAGAAGATTGAGAGACTGACGCACAAGGATCTCGCCATCTTCTTGCCCCTTCTTCCCCTTCACTTGCTTGAGCGTTCGCGCATACGCCGCCACTTCGGTTTCCCAATTCGGCTGTAGCTCCTCGTCGAAGAACTGAAGAATGACACGCATCAAGAGATCGGCAATCCCGTTGTCCACGTAGGAGCGAATGCGCACAAGTGACGGCTTTTCGCCCGTTGCTAGCATGCCCATCACGATGGCGTTCAGCACCCCCCACGCAAAGTCTCGGAAGGAAGAAGACTTGTCCCCACCAGGCATCAGCGCGGCGATTCGCGATGCCAAGTCGCTTGGATTCGTATAGTTTTTCAATGGATCAATACGGGCGCTCTGCCCAGGGAATGCAAGATGGAATCTGACATAATCATGTTCCCGGCCCGCCTGTTTGCACGCCGCACGCAGGGAGGCATCAAAGGGCTGGTCTCCCTTTGGATCAATGCAGATGACGGTGTAGCCAAGTTCGATCGCCATTTCAGCAATGAGCTCTAAGAAGCGAGTCTTTCCGCACCGGGTTGTCCCGACCAGGAGGGTGTTACCTATTAAGTTCTGAATTGGCACATACAGATCGTCCTCAGATCCATTCAGGCCGTGTATCCACGGGGCGCCAATATATTCAGTAGTATTTGCGCCCACCTGCTCACCGCTCCATTGTTCGATCATCCACATGATCATCTTCGGTGGATAGAACTGTTCCGGGTCGGCCCGCTTGATTTCGTACACCCGCTGGGTATGAACCGGGGTCCAGTCGAAGCCCTTCCCAAACCAAAGCGCCCGCGAGTTTTCCTGCCCTTCTACGCTGGTGACTTTGGTTTTCAGTTCCTCGTCAGTGATGAAGCTGATGCCCTTACCACCCAGACTCCATTTGAGTCGCCAAATCTCCCATGCCCGAAGTAGGTTGAAGATCATGAAAACAAGAGCAGTCGCCCCAAGGTAGTAGAAGGGAAGGTCAGGGAAAGATGTGGTGTACCATGCGTATGTCAGTCCTATCACGCAAAGGAACCACACGGCTGCAGAATAAGCCTCGTAGGCCTTCCGCCACGGCATTTCGAATTGGCGAAGAAGCATATTTGTTATTCCTTGGGGGGGGTCATATCGAAGCCGAGGCTAGAAGCGATCTCTGGCTTCAGAATAATCATTCTGTGCGTCTTCCCATTGATCTCGACTGGATGAATTCGGCGACTTGCTCTGGTCTTGTCTTGCCAAAGCCACGCCTTCAGGCCAAGCTCTTCGAGAAGTTCCATCACAGGAATTCCGTGCCGGTTTAGTTCTTCGTGGCTAATTCCAAAGCCGTAAGGCAAAGCTGCAGTCACGCCGCTCATAGTTCCATTGCGATAGGCCTGCATAACCTCATTCAGCAGCCACGCATTCGTGCGCTTTAGAGACCCGAGTAGCTTTGCAGCTGTTGGGCTCACGTCAGCTCCAAGCGAGGCGCCGCTGTCGCTTTCCTGATCTGGGTATCGTTGACTCTTTGCTTGAACATCTTTCCCGGTGCCGCCATCCTTCTCTTCTTCTGCACTGATCCTGGGTTTCTTACGATTCGAGCTTTTAGGGGTTGCTGTCGCCGGCAGTTCCTTGTTTCCTTCAGGAAGAGGCTCGTTGCTTTGCACGCGGGACAGAATCTCTGCGGGCGGTGGCGCATTCAGTTCCTGCTTCGGCGCAGTCCACAGCTTTTCATTTGCTGTACCGGCCGGAACATCCATTCCTGAAGGAGTATTCAGCGCAGAGGCATGAGCTATCGAAGCCTGCGTTGTACCGTTTGCCGCTGGAGCTGCTTGCTGATTCGCCTGAACCGTCGAAGTTGGCGAGAGTGCAAGTTGGATGTTCTTGTAAGGTTCGAAGTCGAAGCCCCGGGGGAAGATCACCTCTCCCTCTCGCAGCTTTACCATGCCCTCCTTCGCCTCGAATGTTCCCGGCAAAGCGATCGTCCAGTACCGAGAGCCGCTTTCGTTCAGCTGAAGAAGATTTGCGGATACCAGAAGGTCTGCCAAGGTATCCGGGTCTTTCGGGATGCCAGCAAACGAATCTCGAGCCAACAGGTTCGCTATGTCAGACGCTGCGACTGACCAGTCGATGTAAACGCCTTCCTTCCCCACCCAAAGACGACCACCTGATGCGACGTTGTTTGCGATCCACTTACCTCCTCGGACAAGGCGCCGCATTGCATCGACCAGGTGCATTTCAAGGTGGGTTCCGATTACCAAGTGCCCATAGTTCGTGGCGGACCGCTTCAAATCGTCCTCGATCACCCGGGTGATCACTGGAGCAACCAGTCGACCGATCGGGTTCTCGGATGTATTGGTTTCGACACCAGCGATCGTTGCGGTCATTGCCGGTACTATTTGATTATTGTCGCTGGCGAGATACTCTAGAACGTCATGGGGGACTACTTGAGAAATTGAATACGCAGATGATGCTTGGGCACCGTGAACGTGCGTATCTTCCATCCAGCGGACAAAATAGACGTCTGCTTTCGTATTCGTGCACCATTGGAAAAGGGAGTGCAGGAGCGGAGACCACTGTTGGTTGTCCCTCGTCATAACCGCCATCGAATTGACTGTGCGGTAGTTCTGGCTGCATAGACCTGCTAGGAAGGTGGCCAACGTCCACTTTGGTTGCATGAAAAATCTGCGCTCAACCCCTCCTCCGGTGGGAAAGACTGCTGCATTGGCTGATTGCAGCGAATTCAGTGCGATTTCGAGACTCATGCGGAAAAGCCCACCAGTTCCGCGGAAATAGGTAGTGCTCGTTGCCGGTAGTAAATGCACGTGCTCCGCCATATTTCGTACGGCCGGCATGTAGAGGCGGTTGAAGTCGGCACGCGAGACGCCGGCGGTGCGGAAGATGCGGTCCAGCAACTCTTGTTGCGATTGCAGGATTTTCTCTACGGGGATGACAGGTATGCCTTTGTCGAATGGAGGATAGCGTGTTATCGCATAGTCGCCTGGATCCTCTTCGCCCGGATAGACGTCCAAGCCGATCCCACGGGACTGGAGTTTCTGCGGGATCAACAATGGAGCAGATTGTTGCGTTGGAGTACGAGTCAGCAGACGGCGGATAAACTTGAGCATGTCCGGAATTATCCGGAGCGGCTCAGAAAGACGCAGCAGAGAAATGCCGCCGAAAATGCGGGACTAGGCGTAGGAATGGGCGAAGATGAGATATCAACCTTCGCAGGCGTGGCGAGATGCCGCAATACGCTCGGA
Organism: Sulfuricystis multivorans; assembly: GCF_003966565.1. Classification (NCBI taxonomy): domain Bacteria; kingdom Pseudomonadati; phylum Pseudomonadota; class Betaproteobacteria; order Nitrosomonadales; family Sterolibacteriaceae; genus Sulfuricystis; species Sulfuricystis multivorans. Next base: position 119,839 of record NZ_AP018719.1, read on the forward strand.
GTTCTCAACCAATCTCTCGTAACGCTTCTGTATTGCGCACATTGGGCACGACTGGTTGTCCAGCTCCGCTTCGGTGATCACGAGGTAGCTAGCTCCACAATCTGGGCAGTCCTTTAATGTCAGTGACGCATACTTACGCCCATACCCATAGCCAAGGTGAGTCATCAGATCATAGGCGTTATTCAGTGTGATCCTGGACAATCTGGGAAGAGCTTGCTGGATGGGGTCGGTGAGGCGGTAATACGCCTGGAAGGCCGTGGTAAGCAACCAACCGCGGTTTGCAGGCTCATCTAAAGCAGCTTCGATCTTGAGGTAGATACTGGCAAATGCAGCAGCTTGTAGATTCCAGTCGAGTCCCCCGCGATTATGGGGTATCGCATAATGTTTCGGCTGGGCCTGCTGGAGCCTTCCGGCTGGCGCTTCTTGGCCCGTGAGGCGCTTATACCGCTCGGCGATAGCCTTCGATGATAGGCCAGTGTACCTGGCGATCAGTTTCGGTTTTCCTCCCAACAGGACCATGGTATTCGCAAGGTCCAGGAATCTACTGACCCAGATGGGGTCATCGAACTGAGCCGATTCTGGAATGGGGGCGCCTGGATGCATGACGATTTCCTTACGCAGCCGCTGCCAACATGGCGGCGGAATAGTGAGGGATAGCCTTCTGATGCAACGGCCTAATGCTAAGAGTAGCGGCCCCTGATACGTCGAATATTGTTCCTGGCCAGCGACGTGAGATGTCAGAAATTTGCTGGTTTGTCAGCCGCGCCAAGACGCGCGCTTGTGCCATGTTGATACTCAGAATGATCAGGCCATCGAAGTATCCGCTCAGGACGTCGCGGGCTGTCTGCCGTGCGAACAGCAGGTATTCCTTGTTGATAGCGGTGACGTCCGGGGGATTTTGGTGATGCGAATGAGCAACAACGGTAGCAACTGTCGAAAGCTCAGATGCCGATGGTTTTAGTTTCCCAAGGCAGACGGTGAGGAGATTCAGCGTCGAGTGCAAGTTGACATTCGCAGGCCCCATTTGCATCAGGATACGTTTGTTCAAAGCGCGTAAATCGTCCATTTGCGACCCTTCTCTGTGATCTAGGGCCGCAAACTAGGTGGAATCCCGTATTGACAAGCCCTACGTCATGCGAACGTATTGCGGATTATTGTGAGGTGCGCCATACTTTGTCAAGAGATATTTTCCGTGTAACGGAGTTTTTGTTTCCGTAATGCGGAGGTTGTTGCAGCCGTATGCGAGAATTAGGTAAAGATGTTTTGCTAAGCACAAGACTACTGCGGCTTGTTCTGGCGCTCGAACTTTCCGATCACCTAAATAAAGTTTCTACCTTCGATAGGATCTATGTGGCACAATGAAAACGCACAATGAGAGATTTCCTGGCCGTGGTCTATGGCAGCACAAGTGCCATTACATTGCCTATCTATAACTAAGGACATATATAATGCGATCCTTTTTGTCTTGACCAACCGGTCAAGCTCAAGTGCTCAGAGAAAAACATCGTGCCGATTCGAGTATTTCTGGCGGATGATCACCGCCTACTGGTGGAGGGTTTCCGCCATGCCCTCAAGGACTACGACATCGATGTCGTGGAGGTTGCTTACAACCTTGATGGTTTGATTTCCCGTTACCTCGAGGTGAAACCCGATGTACTCGTCATTGATGTCCGGTTTGACCGCAAGAGCGCGTCCGAGACTGGGCTAGATGTATGTGAGGAGCTTCTTGCTACGCACCCTGACGCGAAGATCATCGTCTTCTCTCAGTTCGACGACCAGTACATCATCGAGAAAGCCTATAAGATCGGAGTCCTGTCCTTCGTCCTGAAGGACGAAAGCATCGATGTCCTGAATCAAGCTATCCGTACTGTCGCCGAAGGCAATGAGTTCTTTTCACCTAAAGTCGCACAACTACTTGCCCGATCCTCGGTAAAAGACCGGAATCCCACCAAGCTTCTCGAAGAGAAAGAACTTCGCGCATTCTTGCTGACTGCAGACGGAGCTTCTCTTGCTGACGTCGCCGAAACAATGGATCTGTCAACCAAGACCGTGGGCCATCTGCTGAAGAGCATCAAGTCCAAACTTGACATTGAGACGCAGGCTGATTTCACCAAGCTCGCGATTAGGTTCGGGCTTACTACGACCGAGTTGAAAACGAAAAAGTAACCCGCGTTCCTGGGTGTTGAGCATTATCGGGGAACGCCGGTTGAATATTGAGATTTCCGCCGATCGCCCGGGCTCGCTCACGCATGTCGATAAGGCCAATGCCAGCGGGAATCCCTGCAGGCGTTTTGGCTCTTGACTTCAACCCTACCCCATCATCGGTAATCATGACTTCGATGAGGCGCTTCCGTTCATTCAACTTCATGGATACAGAGATCTGCTTGGCATTGGAGTGCTTGATGGCATTGTAGATGGATTCACGGATGATTTTGTACGCCGTAATAGCAACTTCTTCATTGATCTCCGGCCGTTTTGGTAGGTTGTGTTCCAAAACAATCTCGGGCTTATCGAAGAAATTGGTGTAGTGTGAGATCAAGGACTCAATCGCCACCGTAAAGCCTATCGAGTCGATCATTTCGATCCGAGCGCTCTTGATGATGTTACGTGTCTGGGAATAGGCATCTGCCAAGAGTTCCTGGATGGACGTAAGAATTTTGCTAGCTTCCGGATTGTCCTGGACGTAAGGCGCAAGGCGATTCAGTTCGTTTTTACAAAGCACAAGATTGGGATTTACATCGTCATGGAGGCGCCGAGAAATCATCCGGCGCTCTTCGTCGATACGGCGATTCAGTTCCGCGAGAACGCGCCTGGTCTCCTCGTGTGAGACGTCGGTCTGGACGTTACTTTGTATATTTTCCAGGATGGACACATATAGCAGAAAGACTAAGGCCAGCACGGCTGGAAGGCTGGAAATGATATTCGATTTGATTGTGAATGGGAGCAAAACAACTAGGAACGCGGCCCATGTCCATAGAAAATATTTGGCCGTTAAGTTACCCCTAAATGCAAGGATCAGGTTGACAACGAAAGCCACCAACAGGAAAACGCAGATTGTTAGAAAGACGAAGCTTTCATCCATGATGCGCCCATGCGCGCAGCTGCTGCTTACCGAAATCTGGCTAGGGCAGATTCGCCGGTGTCGCCCACCTTGATGCCCATGGCTTCTGCTGCTTTGGAAACGGCAACGATCGAAGCTTTTTTCATATCCTCGAAGTCATTTACCCCAGATACGATGGCGCAGGCTTCTTCCGTCTTGTTGCAAGTTTCCGGATTGATATAGCCGCATGCCAGGAACCCTTTCGTCCCTTTCATCAATAGCAGTGGTCGCTTCAGCTCAAATCTCAGTGTCTCAATGCTCATTTGCCACCTCTCAGAAATGCTATGTGGGAGAAACTTTAACTGCGTTTCTTGCTCTTCTGGATCATCTCGACAATCGTCTCGTTCTCGTTGATAGCCTTAAAGGCCTCAATGAATCGAGCTATAGCTGCAGGATCTTTTCCGTCCATCTTCGAGATATCGATGTTGAGGCAGATGAAGCCAATGAGTCCATAGGTGTTGTTGAAAAGCGGGATAGTCGTCGACTTGACCTGTCTTCCATCCTTCAAAGTCAATCCATAACTGACAAAAGACTGGCCAGTACCCCGTTCGATTTGGCTGTAGTTCTTGATCAACTGAATTCCGAAGTTGGTGTTAGGATCTCCTAGTCGCCGGCCGGAAATGGGGTTTTGAATGGCAACGATTGAATTCAGCGGATTGCGGGTATCGTGGAGAACGATTTCGATCGGCGTACCCGCAAAGGTCTGACCGATTCCATTCACGATGTCCTTATAGGTCTGGAGAAGCCTATCTTTCTGTACATCCGCTTCTGCCACTGCAGCGTAATCCGGCAAGTTGCTGAGACTGATGTATTTGGACCTGGCAGACTCGCTGAGCATTAGCGTCACATGGTTGGAGTTACCAAGATAGATGAGGTCCGCGATCTCCCGAGGAGAAGGGTTGGCCGTGAAATAATCTATGGCCTTCTCGAAAAGATGCCTGTCGAGGTAGATCGCTCCAGTTTCATCGGCTCGAATTGGGTAGAACTGTTCGTAGGCTGCTAGTGGCTTGCCTGGAAGCACTCGGGCTTCTTCAATTATCTTCGGACGGAGGCTGAGCGCATAGACGCTTAATGAGGCGATCAGTAGCGCTGGCACCACCACTGACATCAATGTCTTGAGATTTAGAGAGAATAAACCGCGCTGACTCATAGTAGGTTCCTAAGTTCATTGATTTCATGAAGTATATGTGACTTGCAGACGTTTTGTTGCATGATCCGGCAGCCTGTGCCACAAATCTGGCATCCTGCCAAAAGACCTTGGCCGTGCGGAAGCAGGGCCGCACGGCGACCCTGGAAGGGATTCAGTTCTTAGATACCAACCGCTGCTGGTGTATTTGTTGTGACCGCCCGAGCGTTTGCTTCCGGATGAACAACGGTGACCAAACGAGGCAGTCGACCAATTCGATCGGGCTCAGCGATGACCAACAAAACTTTCCTCTTCTCATCAATAGCATAGCGACCGGGCCGACGATGCTTGATGTCGTGTATAGCATTGCGGTTCAAAAGTACCGCTGGCTGCACGTCACGGGCGATCCTTGCCAGCTCTCGCCAGGCCTTCTCTGGTTTACGATCAAACCTGGCCACATACTGCTCGACAGCATGCGCGGTCAGTTCGACGGGGCCTATGCCGGAGACTTCGAGAACCGTTACAGACGGCTTAGGCACATCCAGATAGTCCACTTGGGATTCACAAAGTTCGTCGGCCCAGGGATACGGCGCTTCACAGTGCTGGACTTCCGCGCCAAGAAATCGTGTACGGAGAAAATTGGCATATGGGGCCAGGTAGCTTTTTGGCGAAATGCCAGCCATCAATTCTAGGATGGTGCTAGAGCTCGTATAAATTCTCAGCCCGGCACCGGCCTTATTGTGACCACAAACATTCTTAACTGTCAGCAGATACTGGGCAGCAGCTAATTCCGCCGCTGTGCGGGCATCATCCAGGAGCGGAACGGTGACGCGAACCCGGCCCTTCTGGATGAGGCCTGTCATCCAGTAAGTATCGAAAACACGCGGATCAGCGGTTGGAGAAGTGGTGAGATGTAAATCGTTCATGTAGATCTCCAATAAGAATACCGCGGCTTGGGTATGTATTTCAGGGGATCTTGTTGGGTGCTTTTCGCTTGGTCCTCTCGTCTCTCGAGGGCCAGGTGAAAAGCACCCCCAACTTTCGTCGAGGGTGGAAAGAACTGTGCTAGTGCACGCGGTGGTGGTCTTTAAAAGCCGCCTTAACCAACTTCACCATCGAGGCTGACAGCTCCCCGATGTCTTTGATGGTTGCAGCGTACCTGGAATCAAACACCTGCGAGGTGTCCACGCCGATGCCGAGCCCGACAACAGTGATACCATCTGCTCGAGTGCGATCGATGATGTACTTCGTGGCCTCGCGGTCATCCGGATCGCCGTCGGTGACGACCATCACGATTTTCAGCGTTTCCTCACGTCGCACAATATCGGAAGCAGCGAACAAGATGGCTTCCGCCATCGGAGTTCCGCCGTCTGTGGAGAGGCTTGCAACTCTGCCTGCCAGCTGCTTAGGACTTTCGTCCCAACGCTTGATCACGGCTACCCCTTCATCGCGATTTTCGCCATACCAAGGGAAGACCGTAACCTGCGTCTTCAATCCTGGTACGTCGAACGCCAGCATCGTGGCTACGGCTGCTTGCACAGCATCACTAATGGCATAGATCATGGAGCCAGATCGGTCGATGACGATTGATACCGCTGCATTGATGTCGATACCTTCATCCTCACGGCAAAAGATTGCACCACCGAAACGGCCTTGCCAGATGCGCGAAGAATCGATCTGCATCCCAGACCGGGAATACGAGACCTCTCCTTCAGCAACCGAAGACATCCACTGCAGCGTCCTGGTACGGATTGCATTGACGCTGGCGCGGAGTTGCGCCATATCAACGGGAACCGCACCGAGGTGCGCCTTGTGGACGTTGGGCATCAGCACATGGATGCCATCGCCTTCGGCATTTGCCGCGGCGTTGATGGCGTTTTGAAGCATCTCGCCCATATCCTCTTCCACGTCCTGATCGGACATGTTGAGTAGCTGTTCGAGAGCCTGCTCCATGTCAGGGCCAGATCCGGTACCGCCAGCTCCACGTGCCGATTGCGACGACGCTTCTCCTTCTTCCCCTTTCGAGGATCCGGACTGACTACTACCCTGGCCACCCGACTCGGAATCTTGATCAGCTTGGCCTTGTTGGCCGCCCTGCCCTCCTTCCTCGTCGCCTTCTGCTGGATCGCCAGACGACGGCCCTTGTTGCTGATCATCGTCTTGTCCGTCTTGCTGGCCGGACTGTTGCTGCTGCTGTTGTTTCTGTTGCTGCTGACGCTTTTGCTCTTGCTCTTTTTCCCTCTCCTCCTTGATCATCTGGATGATCGCGGCGGCAAGCTCGAACACTTCGTCTTCACTGGCACAATCGGTTACCTGGAACATCAAGGCGTCCAGCCGCGTCAGCATGCCTGCGGGCAGGCGTTGCTGAGCGACTTTGATTGCACCGGCCGACAGTTCGGCAATCGGCTCCTGTCGTAACACCTCATGCCGCAAGCGATACATCATGTACCGCTGCAGAATCGATGCTTCCGATTCGGAGCCGTCGAGCGCAGGAAACCCGCGCTGACCATCGACACCATCTTCGACCGCGATCCCTACCAGGCGCGACAAGTAGCGTCGCGCTGCAGGAAACCTCCCCATCACCAGATTCTCGATCCGGATATCTTCGAGTATTCCGGTAATGGCTCGCTGCAGAGGATTGGTTGCCTGCAGCGAGAAGTTGGAGTAAAGCATGTGACCGGCCTCGTGATAGAGGTAAGCCACGGACTCCACCAGGTCCCGTTCGGTAAGGTCGATTTCAGACCGACGCCTAGGCAGGTATATCGCCTGGTTGTCAGTCATGGCACGATCACCCCGAATGATCGGGATTCCCGTCCGGTCAGCAATGAAGCCTGCGATGGCGGGCAGAGCCCTATCCAGTGATTGAGCGCGCATGGCCATGTCCGACCCCTCAGAACATCAAGGAATTGGTTTTCAGGGCTTCACGCGGCCGCAACACCGGTGCTGCACGAACTGGAGCCGGCGGTGGAACGATCCCCAGCTGGCCCAGCTTGTCTGATACGCTAGCGCCCGCACCCTTTGTGGAGGTCGGAACGTTCGCGGCTGGAATTGGCGGCAACATCACAACATGCTGCTGAGCAACGCTACCCGGCGGTACGGCTACCGGTGCAACGGGTGCTGCTGGTTCAGTAGCTTGCGCCACCTCTTCAACCTCCGTTGCCTTTGCCGCTTGAGGCGCCGGCGGGAACAACACATCGCACGCCGGAATACCGTTCTTCACCTTGGATGCCGCATTGAGAAGCATGTCCGCATCGGACATGGTTTCCACAAGCTTCTCCAGGGTTAGGAACGACTGTCCTTGGATGTAGCCTTCCTGCGGCAGTGCCTTCAGGATGTCAGTGATCAGAGTGATGGCGCCCTCCACCGACGGATCGAGGAAGGACAACTTCTTCATCTTCTGTACTGCAGCCTTGAGCGGACGCAGGGACTTCTGGCCAACACGCTGGTTCTTTGCAAAGGCGTCGTTCTTGAGTAGTTTTTCCATTTCGGAAGAGATCTCCTCATACAGCTGCCGGCCGAGACCGCGAACGATTCCTTCGACGCCCTCCTCCTCGCTTTGACCTTCGCGGACGAAGGGAGCGATCTTGAAGACGTCACTACTGAAGCGACACTTGGCGATTGCCGTCGCCCGGTCAACCTTCAGCGACCGGATGATTGCTTCAGCTTCCGGATTGGCAGCCACATGAGCCTCGAACATCTGGTCATAGTTGGCTTCCAGCGCATTGACCTCGGCCTTGAACTCGGCCTCGGCATCAGCAACTTCCTTCTCGATCTCAGGGAGATCGTCCGTCAATACCGCGAACACGTTTTGCGAACCCAGAGCGCGAACGCCCTTGGCCTGCAGCTTGCGGAAGATGCCCCGACGAACGGTCTGCAAGGCTTTGGTCCCGTCGCACGGGAAAACCTTGATAGACCCTTCTGTAATAGCAGCACTATCCGGAAGGCTGCCACCGAGCGCCGCGATATGCTCACGGGTCGCACGACGGTATCCTGAGAAAGTGTTGATGGTGATGCTTACCAGCGTTAGTTTTTCATTAAGCACGTCTTGCATGGTAGTTCTCCAAGCTGAGTGCGAAATGATCCGCCCCCCCTTGCGGGAGGTGTTTTCAGGACCACCCGCACGGGTTAGTTTCGAGCCCCAGAGGGACCCAATGAAGCTCGTGCAACATAAACACGAGCGTTTCCGGTCAAGACTTCTAACCGAAGAAAGTGCCCGATAAACGACGGACACGGCGTTTTCGCTCCTCACGGAACAAACCCTTTTCAACTGCTGGCCGATGAGGGCTGATTGAAAACCTCATCGGGCAGAAGACGAAAAGAATCGAGAGACAGACCCATGGGGCCTGTCTCTCCGCATTCAAGCTGCAATGGGCAAGACGTTGGATGCATCGCCAGGTACCGAGACCATCACGCCCATTTCCACCACCGGGTAGCCAGATGCTGTGAGCAAACCAAGCATGGCATAGCGATGAAGGATCAGGCGAGCCAAGTAAGCAACAATGCTAGGGTACCGTTCCGTCTTTCCCGTTCCGGGCGTCTTGGCAAAGAAGGACCCCATGGGCTCATCGTAATTGAGAAGCTTCCGAAGTTTCATACCAATCCAAGCCACATCGACGACAGCCATATCCATTGTCAAGATCGCCGCTAGGCCGTCCAGATCTCGCGGATAGCGGCCGGCCAAACGTACTGCAACAGGACGTTGCTGACCGTCCTCAGTTTGAACTTCCGGTAGGAATAACGTGAAGTCGTCTCCGGAGTGTGGGTTCTTGATGTCGGCGGTCCACGAAAGAGTTCCTTCGTGTCCTGCATCACGAACCGGCAGCAATGCATCAACCAAAGGTGTTGCTTCCCCTTCTTCAGGATCGGCAATGCCCAACTGCTTGAGCCGGTATTGCACGATACGCGCAACCGCGGCGGCATTACTGCTTGCCAGAAGCCGGTCGTTCCCAAGCTGCAGATCAATGGCGAGGTTGCCAGTTATGGATGCAAGAACTTCGAGCTTTCTTGAGAGCCAAGCACGATCCTGGGTCCGCATATCCGCGGATAGGGTCTTTGCCATGGCACCGAGACAGCGAGGCTGTTCGTTGGCCAGCACCCATACTTCAAACGGATGCGGACGGCCGTTCTCAACGTGTCCAACGGCGACAGCATACTGCTCATGCGTTCCCTCGACCATGTACGTCCAGCAAGGATTGCCTTCGGGAAACTTCGGTCGACTTGGCCAGCGAAGACTGCCGAGTATCGGCTTAGGCATCGCTACAATGGTGCGACGGTTTGCCGGCAAGGTACCGGCTAAGGATTGGTCCTTTTCCATAATGAACTCCTTTCTTGGATTTACCCCCCGCGCAGCGCCCAAGTTGGACGGACGGGTTGGCTGATAGCCCTGGTAACGGACACAACAAGGCTCTTAGCGAACCCCACGGTGTCGGTACAGGACCGGGAACCCAAAACGGAGCACAAGTCCCCCTGTCGGGATCTGCGTCCCGTCCGGGGAAGAAGACTGCAACAAGACTACTGCTGCAGGTAACCCAGCCAGAACGGCTGGATCGTAATCGCGCTATGCCGGGCGCTCCCGCTTTCTGAATCACTCCAGAAAATATGCAGCGACAATACACCAAGTCACTTGCGGATGCAAGAGGCATGCGGAAATAGCCTGAAGATGACACCGGCCGGAAGGCATCCCAAAGGAGTCCTTACCGGCCGAATCATCAAAATACCGCATTAAGCATTGGATAGCGCAGTAACAACGACTGTAGCGTTACCCTCGGCGCTTTGCGGCGAGATTGATGCGGTACCGAAGCATCCATGCCACCAAGGAGATTCGCTACTGCCATGTCGTCGAGCTTGGACGTTGTGTAGCGATCTCTGATGTTCGACTGGAAGAACTTGCCTTTCGACGATGCTTGCGCGAACTCAGTTACGACTGGTTGCTCAACATCTTCGTAGGCATATACCCCGCCATTCTTGAATGCAATGAGCAGGATCTTCCTATCGGCCAGGTAAAGGTAGCCGTCGATGTTGCTTGACGACACCGGAGTGAGATTCGGATGCATTTTTACACCAGAACCTCTTTGAGGACAGCTCCAGACTGCTGCATGGCGTCCTCGATTTCCTTCTCGATAGCAACCGGCTGAACCTTGCCATCCAACTCAATGAAGCCGTTGGCCAGCAGATTCACCTCGATGTCGTCACCCGCCAGGTTAATGGCAAGCTTGCTGCGCGGGCGCAACACTTGGCGACGCTTGATAGCATCGATCAGGGTGTTGAAGGAATGGACGATTTCAGGATCGTAGCCCAGGGAAGGTGCACCGTACATGATGATTTCCTCTCTAAACATAACGAGCGGGAGCCATCACCCCTTGCGGGATATGGCCCCGCAAAGGGTTGGTACAACAGGTTAAGCAACCCGACGAACGCGGGCCGAGGCCTTCACGAAAGCCGGATCGGCATTCATGTCTACCCGTAGGAAGGGAATGTCGTCTTCCATCGGGTCATAGGCCGGAGCCGGCCGACGCTCAGGCACCGGCGGTTCGCCGTTACCACCGCCGCCAGAACTTTGCTGACGGGACGGGCGATCATCACTGCCACCATCAGAGTCACCTGAACGACGGTTGCCCAACATCTGCATTTCCGTCATTTCGATTTCCGTGGTGTAACGATCCTGTCCATCCTTATCTTGCCACTTGCGTGTCTTGATACGGCCTTCCAGGTACAACTGACTGCCCTTCTTCACATACTGCGAAGTGATTTCTGCCAGCTTGCGAAAGCAGACGATGCGATGCCACTCGGTCAGCTCGCGTTTTTCGCCGGAGTTCTTGTCCTTCCATGACTCGGTGGTTGCGAGACGAAAGTTGCATACCGGATCACCGTTCGGCATGTAGCGGATTTCTGGATCGACGCCAACATTACCGACCAGGATTGCTTTGTTGACTGAAGCCATGTGAGAATCTCCATTCTATTTACGTTCCGCACCGGCCGGCTCAATGAGCGCGGATAGAAATGGTGCCAACCGGATTAGACGTAAGGTTATGAAGGTAGCATGATGACACTACCGCGTTTCCAGAACTGCAGTCTCGATACTACCTAGGTGAGACGTGCGTTTCTGAGGATTGTTAAGGCCAAACAACGACCTCAATTTCACTCACACAAAAGGTGAGTAAGAGAGCACCTGGATAACCGACCAGGGCTGCGGTTTGACTCCTCACGGAGCAAAAGCTAGACCTGAATGGTCAAAAACCAAGAAATCCTCTATGGCCTGGATACTTTTTTCTTCAATGGCGACGCACGAGAATCACCATTGAACAAAAAAGGGATTGGGAGCAAAGACCCGAAGGTCCTTGCTCCCAAATGAAGGTGTTACAGTTCTAACTTGGCGATCTTGAACAGATTCATCGGCGCTTTACCCTTCGTGATGGTCTTGCGTCCGATCTTTAGGATTTCCACTCGGTCACCCACGCCGACTTTAGCGTCACGCAGGGCCTCACGGAGATTGACACCGAATACGGCATCAACGATTCCTTCTTGCGTCTCAAGACGTACACCGAATGTCTCGAACTCACGCCCATCTTTGTTTTGGGTCATCATCCCGATTTCCTTGATGATGCCCCGGTACACCGACGGGAACTTCTTGAGTTTGATCGATTCAGGTGGCGTGTCATCAACAATTACAGGAACCGCTTCCGATTTCTGCTCTACCACCACAGGGTTCTGCTCTACCACCACAGGAGCGGTTACTGCAGCGACATCGGCCTGGGCCTCAGCTACTGCCATATCCGCAACTGCTGCAGCCTCCTGTTTCTGCCTCTTGGATTCACGACGCTTCCGCTTGCCCTTCTCAGCCAGATTTGCGAGCTGTTGCTGGGCCAGCGCCAGCGCTTGCTCGATTACCTGATCGGTTAGCTCCTGCCCCTCGATGAGACCAAGGTCGAAGTAGCTGTCCGAATACCCCTTGCGTTTCGAGCCCGACCAAACAATCAGGTGAGCTGTACAGGCTTGCTTCCGATGCCGGTAGCGAACCATCAGGGTTGCTGTATTACTCAGATGACGGACAAACAAGGGAGACGCCGTGACCTGTTCGCGCTCAGATGAAACTAGAGCAGCATCCATTTGCTGCTGTATTGCTTCGGGTTGAGCTTCAGGCGCGACTACCTTACAGGTGTCTCTTTCGTCTCTTTCCACATTACGGTAGGAATAGAAGCGCCACAGGACACGGGCAGCAGTCACTAAGATGACCAGGAAAAGAAGCTTGTCGATAATGTGTGCAGACATTTCACTCTCCTCAGAACACGTTGTTCAAGACGGCGTTATGGCGAGCGGTGAAAGCTGCGCCTGTGGCCAATCCAAGTTCTTGCGCGACAGGTAGAACGCGCTGCCAGCTGTCCGCATAAAGCGGATAGTTTTGGCGAGGTAATGTTGGTACGGTTTCTTGTGAGTCCGTAACAACCGAAATGTCTCCCAGGGCCTTTCTCAAGGCTACTAGGCATACGACAAACTCAGCTGCCGCTTCTGACGCGCGCACTACTCCGCGTCCTTTTCCATTGGTGACTAGCATATGATGACGCTCATCACCGAAAGTAACGGTCAACTGATTTCCAGCAGGAAAGCAGTCATATTCCAGCACTGCAATACCCGCCTTTTCCAACGGCCTTAGTACATCTGCAGCCCTAGCCAACCAGTCGGTAGCCTGCGTGGCCACCGACCAGTAGGCAATGCCCACGAACTTGTTATTGCTCATGAGCACCCCCTTACGGCTTCACAACTTCGCTGACCCCAAACACGTTTTCCACCGCCTGGTGAAGCGCAATACGGGTCGACTCCGTTGCTAGGCTGGAAAGATACTTCTTCAGCGACAGGTGCAAAGCCGACAACCCCAACTTCTCAGGGGCGCTGGCTTGTGCAACCGAGTGACGAGCCCACTTACGAAGAATCCGTGTGGACATCGTGCGCTCAAGCGCAGAATCAGAGGTGTTGCCACCATCCTTCGACTGCGCCCGAATCTTCTTGGCCACTTCCAAAAGCCCCTGAATGAACTCACTGCGGTTGATCGCAGATCCTTCCTTCATGCCTTGCGGCGTGGAGATTTTGATGCCCTCCTGATCAAACCAGTAGGAGAGAAGATCGTCGCTGAATTGCTCCAGCTCCTTTTCCAACAGCCTCGCTTCCGTGTCATCGGTCGGATACCCTACGTGCAGGGCCACAATCCGCTCAAGAAGCGAAATATCGTGCGTGTTGGCAGTACCGTAGTTACCACTCAGATCCTCCACCAGGTTGGTGTTGGCCGTTATGGCAACGCGAAAGCCAGGCTGCGGTGTTACCACCTCGCCCGACTTGCCAGGGATCGGGAACGAACGACCCTCGAAAACGTCGTTGAACACAATCGTCCTGTCCGCAGCAATGCGGTCATACTCATTGATGATGCAAGGCAAGCCATACCGCGCTGCCAGCGTCACCGGACCATCAACCCACGGCGTCGTCCCGTTCTCCCCACCAACAAACTGCCCGAAGGCTTCATGGGGTTCAAAGCGACGATGACCTTTGGCCATAAACAGAGGGATACCCAGGCGGGCACACCACTGTTCGAAGACCGAGGTCTTGCCGGAGCCAGTTGGCCCCCACAGCAACAGAACATCACCCTCACCCGTCAGCCACCAGTAACGAATGTCCCGTACCAGTTCCTTGCGGAACTGGTAATAAGGATCAATCGGCGGAACCGCAGCACGCAGGAATGTTGCGTGCTGCTGGGCTACAGGGTCAGAAAGTGTGGCAGGGTCAGGAATTTGAAACCCCTCCACAGTGATGCTCGGATCAACCTCATTCGGATCGAACCCGAAAACTTCGCAGAGGCTGTAAGACACAGGTACAAGAATTGCAGACAGATCAAACATGGAGCTTTCCTTTCACAAAGGCTATAAGAAAGGGGCACCATGCCCCGTTAGGGGATGTGCCCCTAGCGGGAACCGTCAGTAGAACTTGCAGACTCTTTCGACGGCTTTGATTATTTCCGCAGGAACGTTCCTGCGGACTCCTTCTCGAACCGCGTCTTCATCCATACGGGCTGCAATGCAGCAGTTATGGTATGAAAACGGTTCGTCTCGCTCATGTATTGCAAGGCATTGGCTGCGACCAATGCGCTTGTCGTACACGTAATACTTCCAGATCGCTGGCCGGAAGATCCAGCGCAGGACAGACCACTTTTCCTGCTCATTGTTGGACAACGCAAGTTCTTCCATTGAACGCCAGAAGAGTCGCACCTGCGTGTACAACAGACCTTCCTTTGACCAGGCGAGGCCATGTTTATCGATGACCCACACATCGCCCCATGCTTCGTAGGGGATGGTGATCGACTCAACGGCCTCCTCGTCATCCTCTTCGACAATCTCAACCATGCCAACGTCCGACTGATATTCCTTCGGCATTTGGCAGTTCTTGAGAAGCGGCGCCTTGAGGTAATCCAACAGCTCGTCGAACAGCACGAGATTGTTGGACAACTCCAGATGGCGAACGAGTTTTGCGCGCTTTGTCTCTTCCGAGATAACGCGACGACGAGCTGGATGGGATACTACCGGTGTGGCAACAGGGTGGCCAAACAGATCTAAGTTAGCGAGCGACATGGCTCACCTCCTTACGATCTTCCACCAGTATCCAACCGCGTTGGATTAGCTTGCCTTTTGCGACATCAAAACTCTGCCGCCATTCTCTGAAGTCACGGATCTTAGGCGCAACATCCGCCTGTTTCACCGCGACGCAGAGATCTTCCCCGTATTGATAGACCACCAGACGCATGTCTTCCTTGCGGAAGACACCTTTTCTGGTGGCCTTCGGGAAGGCATGCTGCTTTTGCCACAATGCCCACTCCATGAGCACTTTCGTGCCTATGCTGGGCTCGGCTACAAGGATTAGACACCCTTGAATTACTGCACTACTCACGACGTACCTCATTCTTTCTGGGGACGTCGCAAGCCCCTGTGGGGATTACGAGTCCCCAAAGGGTTGCAGGTACCTGGCGCAGATCACACTGGCCAGATTGGAGCGAAGCTTATCGCTGCTCCGCTAGCGTTTTCGGTCACCCGAAAAACCTGCACCCCGGCAGATAAAGCACGCCGAAGTCGAAATCTTCTGCCTTTACCTCTAGGCTTTTTTCATTTTGCCTACATTATGATCATTTTGTCAAGCCATCCTCCTTTGCGTCAATTGTCTTTCCTTTCCTACAAAGCCACGGGAATTTTGAAGTCAGTTCCTGAAGACGTTGGATCCCTAGTTCGCGATTGATCACCGGTTCCTCCCTCATGAATGGGATCAACCGGCCCTCCTCTACCGCTTTGATGAATTTGCTCGTTATCGCGAGGTTTGGTCTCGAGCTCGGTTGCCCAATTTCACCGACTTCGATCAGCCCGTAATTAGCGTTGATTCGGTAAGTGGCATGTGTTTGAGGGTCGAGGAAGGTCATTCCATGCCTGGCCCGGCACCAAGCCGCCCTACTGGCTGCCGCTTGTTCGCGTTGCTTGCGACGTATCGTTCGGTGCTTTTGCTTTGCCCTCTGGGCACACAAGTAATGAGCATCGATGCCGTCGGAAATGAGCTTTCTTAGGTAACGATAACAATCACTTGTTGTTGGAAGTTGTTTGATTCTCTCGCTTCGATAAGCCACATAATCGGACAGGGTTTGCCCAGGGATTTGTTTTGCCAACGTTTGCAGTTGGAACAAAGCACCGAACGTTAGTCTTTTTTCCTCGATAAGCCATACCAGTTCCCTCGCCACAGATCTTCCATCTATGCGTACGAAGTCTGGCCGCGTGGACTGGTGGTTCACTGAAGCTTTTGGATCAACACAATGTTCCCCCTTATATAGGGGGCCGACTATCAGACCGCCTTTCATTTGGGTTCCAGCGTGATCCACCTGCGGGCATTTTCCGACCAAAACAGTTGGAGGCACCGTACTTTCACAGTCTTCCATTTTTTGTGTGCTTGAATAATTGTTGTTGTTCACACTAGCAGCGACGAGATCTTTATCCTTTGAACGTTTGGTTTCATTGTTTTTTCTATGAGTCTCTTCTTTCTCAAACCAAAGACCAACCAGATCTGCGAATTTTTTTGTGATTGACACAAGGCCGATATCCATAGACCCATCATCAAGACGGGCTTGTTTTGATCTTGATATCCACCCTCCTTCCTCAAGATGACGCATGGCTCGATAGACGGTCACCTCGCTGCACTGAGCCATCTTCGCGATCGTGGCTTTCCTTGCGAATACTGGTGCCAGCGGATCATCTACTGACACACCTGCTGCAATGATTGCTTGAAGGATTGCAGTCGTTGATTTTGAGAACCCTAAAGATGCGGATACCTCCCACGTCTTATAAATGGCTGCTCTTATTGGCGACGGTCGGTTACGGTAGCGTGCCGGCAAGGCCACAGTAGGCCGTCGTCTCCTTGGGCGCGCATCCCCCGATCCTGAGGCAGGAATAGTTCTACTTCTAACGGCTCCATCAACGGTTGACATAAATACCCCCCTCTCCGACCTTCATCAGCCGAAGAAATGTTTGACTTTGTGTTGGAGGGCGTTTAGGATTCGTTTGTCTGAACGAGAGAACTAAACCCCCTCTCTCCAAACGCCTCAAAGTTGCCGCTTTGGGGCGTTTCCTTTTTCTGCTCTGGTTTCGTTACCTCATTTCAAACCCCCAAAATGACTGAGGCCCAGGTTTTGCCTGGGCCTCAGTTGCTTGTTTACTTTCTGTTTTGAGTGTGGCGGGAGAGCCCCCGCCCAGCATTTCATCCTGTCGCGCAACCGTTGCACGTTGACGTGCATTTGACTGGCCCCGTGACAGGGGTTGCACGTCAACGTGCATACCTGGTCGAGTCGGCCTGGCCTCGCTCGCTGAGTTTGACGGCGCGTAATGTACATCCGTTCTTTAACAATTCTGACCATTTGATCTTTACAACTTCTTAACGTTGCTCCTGCGATGGTTGGAAGAATTTGGTCAGGACTTCTGTCAGTTTCTCATTCAAGCCCTTCGCCAGATCGTCTGGAATTTCGACCTGTAGCTTCAGTACCTTCAACCCGGGCGACGTCGACTTGTATACGTCGTAGCGGCCCCCTGGCGCGTCTGGGATTGTGATATCGAAGCCACTGTCTCTACGAAGTCGTTTCCCACGCCCCTGTCCAGCTTGCCTGCTGCTTGGGCCATCTTCAATTGCTTTGGCGAGTCTGCGATGCGTCAATTCGTCGACCAGAGCCGCCTTCAGGAGGTCATAACCGAAATCCTCGCCGTGCCGTTCTATCGCTTGATTGATGTATGCGCCGAGACTCGCCGAAAAACGCTCTGGGTAATCTTGGCCAAAGTCGATAAATCTCTTGGGCAACGAGGCTAGCTTCACAAGTCGCTGAACATGCGTGCGGCTATCCAGCCCCAGCACCTCAGCGACCTCGCCTTGGGAGTAGCCCTTTTCGAGCAAATCGATTGCAACCATCCCGCGATCAAGATCGCATTCGTCGGCCGAATCGTTCAGAATGTTGGAAATCCTGAACAGGTTGAGTGAATCATTGGGATCGACCTTCCAGTCCACAAAGGCCTTCAGTGTCGGAAGAGCGATCTGCAAAGCAGCCAAGCGTCGCGTCTCTCCACCAAGGACCATGAAATAACCTTCGTCATCTCCGACCCCTGGATAAACATAAAGCGGGTCCTTTTGGCCGTTTTTCTTCAGGCTATCGGCGATCTTCGACACCCGCTTTGGCGGGCGGATTCTCCGCGCATTGTATGGCGAGACGCGGAGCTTGCTGACTGGAATGTCGATTACCTCCTGCCCACCAGGCAGGTCAGGAAGGGGAGAGATGGGTTGGACTTGGATATGAGTGGTGGTGCTTGTAACCGAAACCCCACTGGTAGTGGTTGAGGATGTCGCTTCCTTCGTCCGAGTACCAATAACCGCCAATGGCATGTCGGGCCGTTTAATCACTCGCTGTTTCATCTCTTCCTCCTACCTCATCAGCTAGCACGAGCCTTGGAAACCTCGTTGATCTTCTTGATGAGATGATCAACAAACATGCGGTATTCCTTTACTGGCTGACACGTCGGCTTGATCACCGTCAGCGGCATGTAGTTATCAGTCGACTTTGGAAACTCTTCGCTTTGGCTAATCGAGACCGGGGAGGTGTTGGCCCGGTACTGTGACAACTTCTCTTGCATGCGGCTAACCCGCGGAAGGTTGGTGGAATAATAGGTGGGGAGAATGATCAATTCGGGATCCTTCACCTCGTTGCCGTATTCTGCCTTGAGCGTTTGAATCTCACCGATCAAGCGTGAAAGACCCTTGACAGAGAAAGATTCCATCTTTACCGGCGCGATCACAATGTCCGCAGAGGCGAGGGCGTTGGTAGCAACGAAGCTGATATTCGGAGGGCAGTCGAAAAGAACGACGTCGAAGTCTCCCACATTCAGGCCCGGCACGTTACCAGCAAGGGACTCCTTGAAAAACTTCTGAAAGACCAACTCACGTTTGCCGCTTGTTTTCGAGATATCGTGTTCCAGATCGCTGAAAAAGGTGTCAGCGGGAATGATTGCCGGGCCGCTTGAACCGAATGGATACTTGATGATCCCCTTAGCATCAACAGGACGGCCATAGCGCTCGATGAATGGGCCGCATATGGTAGCGAAGGTTCCCTTAACGATGCCTTCTTCGGTCAGCCCATACAGAGCAGCTTCGTCTTCGGTTAGATCTGCTTCATAGCCCATCAGCTGGGTGAAGTTAGCCTGGATATCGATGTCGATTCCCAGGACTTTCAATCCTTGCAATTGCAGCTGAACAGCGACTTCTGCGGCGGTAGTCGTCTTGCCAGTACCTCCCTTGATGATCTCAATGGCGATCACGATTGGTTTTTTGCCCTCGGGCCCCTTAGTCAGTTTTTTCGCGCGACGGTACTCGGCGATCTGGAAGATCGTCGGAAGATCGAATAGGCGGACTGCGGGAGCATTCGGGTTGTCGTGATTGGCCCGACGAACCTCAATGCCACTTTCGATTAAGGTCGTGCGCAGCGTGTTTTCGGATACACCGAGGAGGGCAGCCGCCGATTTCAGACGATGTTCAACGGTACCTATGTAAGCAAAAGTTGGTCTTAGGTCGCTCATTTAATTTCATCCTTCTTAGCGCAGTTAGTTACTCACTCTGTTATTGGTAGGTCAAACACCGACTTTGGCGTTCTTATCCTACCAATCACGCCCATATAACTACATTCAATCGTCTTTTTCTTAAAAAGATCCTGCGCCATCTAGGTACCTACTCTCCAAGAGCGCGAGAATATGTCCAACACAGAAGGATCCACAACAGCTGAATACAGCTGAAAACCCATGGTTACGTGTAGGAATGGATCAATTCGATGGCGGGATTAGACGTGGAGTGTGTCCATGCTGGATGTGGGTGCTGCGCACGGCTGAAAACGATACTTGTGCTTCTCGTCGATATTAGCTACGATAAATTATATTGGAGTGCTCTTTATCGACGCGCCATCCTGCTCCCGACAAAGCCGTCCATTGATGTTTCACGACTTTTTGTCGGTCGATTTTCATGCGCCATCAAACTTAGAGAGCAAAAGGGTTTTCGTTATATTCGATGCCTCATATGTTCCACGAAAACCGACTGTTCCACAGCTGACTGATCGATTTTCTGCACATTACTGTAGCGTTTGCTACCATTCTGCTACTATGGGCGAATCGACTGCATCCAAACGCTCCCGGCATTCTTATCGGGAGCGGATCCAGGAGGTGATCCAGGAGCGTATGGTTCTTGGAAAGCCATTGACATACCGCGATATCCTCAAGGACGCGGGTGGTGGGTCTGCTAGTACGGTCGCAGAGGAACTGGCCAAAGCAGATCGCCAAACTCCAGCTACACTGGTTGGCCGCGGGGCCAAATCGCTTCCTCAACGGATCGCAGCACTTGAAGACGCCCTTAATAGCAGTCTAGCTCGCGAGAAAATGCTGATGGCAGAGAATCAAGCCTTGAAAGAGGCCCTGACCAGTGCACGCGCAGACGTTGATAAGCTTCTGGCTGTTCATCAAGATGCCCAAAGGATGTTGCTCCAAGGAGTCGACGATCTAAGGCAAATGGTCAAGGCAGGTCAGGGAATCATAACGCCTGCAGGAATCGCCACAGGGCGTCAGAAGACCGCCGGCGACGATACTGGGGACGGCATCCTTTGGAAGGCTAGGCATGACCAGCTTCTGCAGCGCTTTGCGGCGCTCGATGCCAAGAATCGCAAGATGAGTTCGCTGCTACACGATCTAGGTGTCGACGTCGATTAGGCCTCGTTCACTTGACATCCTCCCGCCCCGAAGGATGAAGCTTGTCGCGCACGTCGATCTACGTTGACCATTGCATCAACAAGGCGCTGGGACGCAGAGGCATCAAAGCCGAATGCGCGATTCACAGCGATCAGCTCTACGCAGCCCTCCGGAAACTGGCGAGGTTCAGAGTCAACAGCGAGCCAGGTTGCGCACTTTCCTTCCCTTGACGACTGGAGATACTTTTGGATGGCAAAGTACCGCCCGTCTTGTGTGGCTTCCAAATGGCCGATCAAGCGATCACCACATTCTCCCAAGGAAAGGCGAACATCTTCGATGGTTTTTAAGGGCGGGATGGTTGAGGCAATCAGCTGATAGACAGGGTGGTGCAGAAGTAGCTCGCAGAGTCGCACAAGGCCATGATCGATACCGGCAAAGTCGACAAACAAAAAGCGATGGTGGCCTCGAACTACATCTGCAACCTCATGGATCCTTTCCGTCATCACTTCCTCATACGGCTCTGGCGTAGCTTCTTCGAGGGGAAGGCCTGTCAGACGACAAGCCATGTCAATCACGTCCTGCATCGACATCAAGGTAACGCCCTTTCGTCGTGCCCAATCCACTGCTTCGGTCGTAAACCGACCAAAGCAGATCGCCATTGCTCCATCAGCGCGCAGCGCCGCTGCCGCCTTGTGAAGTGACTTGATTGGCTTGGGGCCTACAATATCTTCGTCCCAGTGGTTGTACTGGATGAGGATTGTTTCCTTCTTCTTGACCGCTATCAGGTCGGCATCGTCTTCACGGTGCAACTCGTTGATGGATGGGCGTACCTGATAGCCATCCAGACTGAAGAGAGCTACCAGGTATTTCTCGAATTGATGGGTATTCATCATCCGGAGGGCTTCTGGGGTCGAATATTGCTCGACCATTTTGGATTCCCTGATTTCGCGTGTTACGGCAGATATGCCCAGGACGGCGAAGATCAGTGCGATCAGAATGCAGACTAGACCGACGAATTTGGCGTTACTGACATAAATTGCCACGAAGGAATACCCGCTTAGGGTTGCGGCGACGATCAAGTCTATCACCGGCGGTAACGCTTTGAGCTTGTGGATCAGATTGTCGACTCCATTGTGTTTCGGTGTGGTGGTTTGCTTATTCAAGCCAAGCATGCGGTTACCTTTCGAGGGATTTCTCTCAGTTATGAATAGTCGCCGCATGAATCTCAGATGGAGTGAGGTCCACGAAGCGGAAGATCGTGCTTCGACTATTTCCACTTTGGCGTTCACCGTCTTCAAATAGATCGCCATATCCGCGCAATTCGGCGTCCTTCTCGGACAAGGTAAAGCCGTCGCTGTAATCAACAAGCAGTCGAAGGCGTTGCATGGTCTCGGGCGCCACGGCCTCTGGCAGAAACAGAAAGAAGTAACCTTTGCCGCCGAGTCTGGCTACCCGTCCCCGGAGCTGATGCAGTGTGCTGGTGCCATAGCGTTCCGCATGAACAACAATGAGAGAACGAAGGCTCGGTAGAGTTAGCCCAATCTCGATGACGCTACTCACGACGGCAATTTTTTTCTTCCCGCTTTTGAGGCTATCGACTGCAGCAACCTTGTCTGCCTCCTTCATTTGGCCGTGCACTACTCCTACAAGACCTGGAAAATGTTTGTCCCATTCTGTCGCCGCGGCTACGACACTTTTCTTTTCCTGCTCGACATCGCTAACAATCGGGTAGACGATCGCTACCTGCCCGCCTGATGCGAGGACTTTGCGCGTATGTTCGAAGAGGCGCTTTCGTTCTCCGGCAGTGACGATATGTGTGGTGATGCTCTTCACCACTGGCATCTCTTTCAAAACTGAGACATCCATCGCGCCATGGGTTATCAATGCCGTAGTACGTGGAATCGGCGTAGCAGTTGCCTGGAGATAATTACTGGCAAAACCTATCAGGTTCACCTTTTGGCTGACAGACATTTTCTGCTCCTCATCGACGCAGAAAAGAGCAGGGGGAGGCTCACCTTTGAGCCGGCTGAGAAGGGCGGTGGTCCCAACCAAGATCGGGTTGCCAGAAAGATCGAGCTTCTTGGTGCCGGAAGTAACTGATACGACCTGGCTATCTGCTCCGAACAAGGTCTTGCATTCCTTCACGAACTGCTCGGCCAGGAGACAGTTGGGGGTGAGGATAACTACCCTATGCCCGAGGTTCTGTGTAGCTAGTGCTGCAATCATAATAGGGAGTGTTTTACCGCTTCCAACATCCCCGCTTAATACTCTTCGCATAGGTAGAGGTGAAGCCATGTCAGCGACGATCTCACTAATGGTGCGACGTTGGTCTCCGGTCAATGGATAAGGAAGTTTCGCTATCAGTTTCTGAATTAATGTGTCCGGTATGGATACCACCGACTCCGGCACAGGGGCGCGCTTTTTGAGATGGCGAGCGTTTTCGACAACAGAGAGCGCAGCCAAGCGGCGCATGCCTGCGATCCCTCGCATCCCTTCATCCTCAGACATTGGCTGGTGAGCCGCGCGTAGGATGACCTCGATGGATGGGGCCTTGAGGCGAGCACGTCGAAGGATCTCGGCTTCCGGTAAGCCGTGATAGCTCTCAATCAAGTAGTCGATCGTCTCTTTCAGATGGTGCTCAAGGGCGTACCGGGTAGCGTCATATATGGCACCCTCAGCCACTACGCTACGGCGCTTTTCATAGACAGGGATTACCTTGCCGACCATTTGCGGATCGATCAAGGCTGGGCCGGTAATCTGAAGTTTTCCGTTCCAGTTCTGAAGCACTCCGCGGAGGTAAATCTTGTCGCCTTCCTTAAAGGCCTTCCACGTATGGACATCTACGCCCTTGACTATGAAGATGACGATCTTTACGGAGAGCATCCCGTCCGTGGCGGTCATAACAAGGCGTTTTTTGGGTTTGGGGACAACAACCGCCTTTTCCGATATTATGAGAGAAAACAACTTAGGCCCTGCAACCACATCCATTTGTGGCAGGGCCTGCTTCAACGTGCTGATCGACGAATAATCCAGAAAATACTTAGGGAGGCAGAGCAGAGGTTCGCACCATGAAGTAATACCCAGGCGCTTTAGGCGATCAAGCAGGGGCTGCCCACTCACCTTTTCAACAGCATTCCTTTCATTGATAGGTGGCGGCTGCATCTTCGATTTGATGGGTAGCCCGCACAGTGGCCAGAAGCTCATTTAGTGGAATCATCGGATAGCTTTCCGCTAGCTGTGTGAGGAACAGGATCGACACAGACATTGCGTCAGATGGGTAGATCTTCACAGCCCGGACGGCACCAGTCGCAGCCTTCTTCGCGGTGACTTTGGCGAAGAAGTGTTGCCCTTGGAACTCTATGGCGAAGCCCTTGTCGTTTTGCGCACCGTGAGCTGATATCTCGACACCCTTGCGCCAACGGCGAAATACCGCGAGAACCGCACCGATTTCATTGATGTCGAGCCACACGTGTACAGCGTTCTTCCAATCGTAGGTTTTGGGGCCGGTTTGCATTGCGGCATCGACCATAACTCCCGGGACTCCGTTCCAGTCGGTTGCATTGAAGCAGAGTGCAGCGGACGAGCCATACACGTGGACCGAGTAATACCGCTTTCCGCCCTCCTGCGTCTGGCGGCGCGACATCGCCTCTTGATCAACTGGCAGTTTCTCTTGGTGACTTGGCTGGTGTTGCGAGAAGGATTGCGGTGGGTTTTCTTCACTTCGTAGATCGGGCGGCATGAAGATCGAGGCGAGGTAGGCCTTCGCCGCCTCATGGCGTGCATGTTTCTGGTCCTGTGCAGCATCAATTGCGGAGAGGAAGCGAATCGGTACCGCCTTTGCCACGGACACGATCATGTCGATCGTCGCATCGGGAAAAATGGACTTGACCCGGTTGATGGTATTCGGAGCTAGGCATCGAAGAAAGTTGCCAATGAACTTCTTACTTGTGCCGTCATGATCTTGATCTGTGATACAGCGGGTCAGGTGCTCCAGGAAGTCCTCGCGGCAGTTACGAGAGATAGCCACGAGAGTTTCTTTGGATACTTGGAAGCCCAATGATGCAACAGCAGTCGCTACATCCCTCGCCGTCGCAAGATTCGTACTCGTCATGTTCGTTACCTCCTTCTAGGACTTTCGAAGAGAGTACCGAAACGACATCGATGATTCTGAAAAAAAACGCTTATTAGGATTCCGGAAGCTTCGGCCCTTGGAAGATGATGATATAGGGCTCGGTTTCACGCTTCTCATCCAGGTAGTACCGGGAAGTCCTAATGCATGAAGCATCAGAGGTGCATGAAACGGGGGTCTCGTCGTGCACCTTACTAAACTCGCTGAGACGGACGTAATGGTGATCGATCAATGCAACTCCGCAGAACGGCTTGTCAATGTATGGCACGTCAACGATGGTTGGCTTTCCCTGTTCCAACTTCGGGATAACGCAATAGTCACCATCGGCAGCGAACGCAATGAAAGGCAGGGCGCTCAGAATTATGGCGCCAACGGTCGTTACTCGCATTTCAGCTTTGCCTTGGCTTGCTCCTTGGCTTGCTCGGTGTGCGTCGCACCGCTCTTAATTTCCGCGCACTTGTCGGCCTTCTCGGCCGCGCTTACGAAACCGTAAAGCAATGAGGGAATCGCCAAAATGGCGGCAATCAGAAGGAAGCTTCCGGGAAAGCGTCGATGTTGAAGATGGGCCATGTCGCACCTCTCATTCGATGAGGTGGATCATCCCACCTAGGGAATCTGTCGTCATCACGGAAATGTCGCTGATTTTGACGGGTTAGGCGTAGAAATGGACATGCAAGAGCGTTTTTTTTGGCATGGGATAACAAGTGCTTCTCATACAATGCTGCCATGATTCCACTCCGGCTACATCGCGTACTGCTCCTACTTTTTGGGGTCAGCGCCTTCCTTGCCATTGTTGACGGCATTTTTTTGCGTTGGGGAATGTCGCACCAGACAAGCGACGTACTATCGGGGTTGGTGGCCGGTTTGATGGTTTTCTACATTGCTTATCAAGGAGGTAAGGTCCTCGTATTTTGCGGCAAAAGGCTTGTTGATGATCCGGAGCGGCGAGCAAGGATTCGTGCAGCACTTTACGATATCGGGATCATTGAGGAACGACGAAAAGGAAAGCGTCGCAAGGAAGGTCGAGCGGCCTTGGCCGCAGCGAACGAGATCGAACGACGGGTCGCGGATCGTCGCAAACAGGTGGGTCCTCCCCCTGGGAAAAAGTTGATGTATGTGTCCGTTGTAAATTCGGAGCGATTCATTGCTATCACCGTCAATTCGGGAGATACCCATCGAGCCTTCGTGAGTACGCGAATGGTCGATTCCCTTACGCACGGGGCCCTCCGTGGCGTCCTTGCTCATGAATACGGGCACGTGGTCAACCGGCATCCCATCAAACAAGCCACAATTCTCGGTTTGGTGTCCGCAGTCAAATTTGGAGTGGGGATTCCTGTTGGTGCTGTCGTTGTATTGCTCCTCGCATATCTGTTCATGCTTCGGGAATGGGAGTTCGTTGCTGACGCTGCGGCGGTCAAGAGAACTAGCCCCGAGGATGTTCTGGCTGCTTTCTATGAGTATCGTCTCATTGAGGGGGATAAGGACCTGTCCCGCCTCTCCGAGTTCTTCTGTGGCCACCCAAGCTTCCGCCGTCGGATCGCCGCCATTAATGAAAGCCTGGCCGTGTCTCCGGGAAGGGGCGACTGATAACGCCTGCACACTTTCATGGCTATCTGCTATCCCCTCTTCTTTAGTGCTCTGGGTTGGTCCGCTCAGGTCTTTGTGGGCCAATGCGAACATGGCCTTCCCAGAAGAGGATGTTCTCTGTCATTTCCGAATTTTCCAGTGTCAGGGCAAGATACTGCTACAACGCCTGAACTGAGGAAGGAGTCATTCCGATGAAACACTTGCTATTGCCAATGGCACTCATTTACGCCAGTGCTGCGACGGCTGATGAGGTCATGCTGAGATATTACGATGCGGCTCCGCCTCCATCGAGCTTTACGAGCCGTCCGATGGCAATCCCTTCGCAGCTACCCAGAAAGCAGTTCATCGCCGATATGGACCCGGCGGCTTCCGCCTCGACCAACAGTCCTTCACCTCAGCCACATTTGGCCACTTCTTCAGGAAATGTATCAGCTCAACCCGGACTTCCACCCAACATGGAGAGAGGAGTCAAAGACCTTGAGGCTGGGATGGAAGACCTGCGGAGATACACCGCGGTAATGGCCAATCACATCCAACAAAACGGGCTCCGCGGTTTCCTTGCTGTCCCGCCGGAGATTCGCGATCAAGGAGTAGAGGTCGGCCGAAAGATCGGATATGGGATCGGCGGAATCGCTACGGATGCTGCGCACGACATGATCGTTCCAGATCGCCATTAAACGTCAATTAGCCCACGACTGAAGTCGCGGGTTTCCTAGCGAGGTGTTTATGAGGGGTATGCTGACCACTCTGATCCTGGGTGCCGCCCTGGCGGAATATGGTCTTACCGGCCTGCAGCACGATGACGGGACTGCCTTTACGCCAGAAGGGCAGGCGTCAGCAGCTGTCGAGCAGATTGTTCCGATTAGTGGGTATCGCCCACCCCCTGGTATGGTCATTGCGAGCAACGCCGGCATTGAGCAAGACGTCGCAGTCGGTGTGACTCGGCTGGATTCCTCTTTCCGCAAAATTCCAGGCTACGCTGTAAAGATGGCCGAGCAAGTCGAGAAGCACGGGATCAATGCTCTTGCTTACGAAGATCCTGAAATGAAGAGCACCGGTCGGGAAATCGGCCTAGAAGTGGGAGCTGGAATTCGGCATTTTGCGATTGCTCTGGGCAAGGACCTAGTTTCCGCCGCCCGTGGAGCAGGCATGACCAATAAGGTCAATTAACCGCCCTCAGAAAAAATTGGCCGGCGACTTTGTGGGTGCCGGCCTGAATAGTCGATTTTTGCCAAGGTAAATCGAATGCCCATGCAGCAGCTCAACGGCAAATTAGTTTGCACGGTGCGAACAGTATTCTACGCCATAATTGTTCGCATGGTGCGAACGTCTATACTTAAGAGCGCGAGACACCAATGACCCAGACAAAAGACCCTCTCTTCACCCTCTTTGGTTCTACAGAGCTGGAGCGCGATATCGCACTGATGGATCGCGTAAAAGAGAAGTTTGGACTAAAGTCGGACAGCGAGTTAGCGCGGATGATTGGGGTTCACAAGAGTGTGCTGTCCGAAATCAGGAGTTGTGCAAAAAACGTGGCCAACGGAAACACGCCGGAGGGGAAAGCTAGGACCTTGACCGCCCTGCAACGTCTTCGTGCTTTTAATCACCTCGGGTATGCGTGGGCACGCGATGCACTAATGGCAGCCTTTCCGGAGGCGGTTCGTGAGGAGTTGCGCAAAAACGATAACGAGCGGACGCATGCGAATATGGTGGCTACTTCGCAACCGCGACGAACCAAGGCTCGAACCAAGGCACAAACCGGGGCCACTTCCTAGTCGCTGTCTCTGGGTCGCCTAAATTCGCGTGGGTTGTACACCGTACCGCGCCAATTCCTATCACTGTTCTGCATGCCCTGCGGGTTAAAGGTGTCCACGAGCTCGGCTACAAGTCGAACGATGACGAGCAAGGCGGCGATGGCGCTGACCCAAGCCCATAGAGGATAGCCGGTTTCGCGCTCAATATCGTCAACCCAAGACCCTTGAGACTTTGCCTCAATCGACAATCCGACTTCCTGGACTGCTACCTGGTGATCGGTCGTGGATTCGACCGGCAGTGGTCTTGCATCAGGCGTGTCCATTATGACCGTGATTTCACGCTTTCCTTCTGGATACTCGACTTTCCCGGGGATTGAGTAATCCGCTTTCACGAGCATATTCTGTCGCGCCTCAAAACGAACTGAGGGGTTGAAGGCATAGAAGGCGATGGGCAGTGAGTCCTGATGGACAGTTCCGTCTGGATAGACAACGGCCTGCGTTACTGCGAAATGGAGGTGAGGGCCGGACGAATATCCGGTGTTGCCAGAATAGCCGATCAACTGCCCCTGGGTAACGACTTGGCCTGGCCGGACGACCACTCCATTTGTCGCAAGATGAACGTACTGCGCCGTTGATCCATCCCCATGCTGGACCGTGACAATATTGGCTTTATCGAGAAGATCAGGGTCTGGACCACCTTCAACAAACCCATCCTTCACTTCGACTACTGTTCCTCCCCTAGCGGCAACTATCGGCGTCTGTTCTGGTATCGTGAAGTCCACGGCGTACAGGCTTTCCCTCCCGGTGTGGGTCGTAATCACTCCCCCATAGGCTTGCCCAACGAGGGAGCGAACGCCATCTGCAAATGGGAGCCTGTAGGCGAGGGTGGTATCGGGTAGTCTGCGGGCATCTCCAAAAGCGTAACTGTAGCGCGTGGAGAATCTGAACCCTTCACCTCGAAAAGCAGCGAATACACGGCAGAGTTCCTGTCTGGTGTTGGGAGGGATTACCTTGAAGAGTGGCCAGTTGTGATCTGAAGCGAAATTTTCGCCACTGATCTGCACAGCAAGCGTGATTGTCGCAGGTCCATTATTCGCGGCTACGAGGCGATATTCTTGACCGGTTTTCATCGTCTCGATCCGGAACGGATATCCCCGTTCTGAATGCCCAGCAGCAAGGGCGCTGTGAGCCGCCGCCATTAAGCTGGCAACCAGCAGAATCAACTTCCGAGTCACTGAATCACGCGGCCATCGAAGACGATCGGCTCTTTGCCCGACAAAAGGGCCGCACAGATCGGCTTTTTAGCGGCTCTTGCTCGAGGGTGTGCAGGATTGCCATACGCTCTTTCATCGACAGATGGTTGGCGTCCAAAGCTTCCTTGGCCGGCAAAGGCCTCCCATGAGCGTATGCACTTGATGACAGGCAGAGAAGGGCGGTGAGGGCAATAATGCCGCGGCAGCTGTGGAGAATTTTTGTGCTCACGATGGATGCAGAGTAATGACATTTGAAGGTTGCCCTGGCTCAGGCCGCTT